>JAFXUX010000029.1 GCA_017524805.1 Candidatus Methanomethylophilaceae archaeon | reverse complement strand
GGGCAGCTTTCCGGCCTTTCGTCCGAACGGGAAACCCAGCTGTGGCCGCACTTGAAGCAATAAAGCTTCCTTCCTTTCCAGCCTCCTCCGCGGTCCGTGGTCATGAGATCGGAATGCGTATCGCGTTCATGGATATAACATCCATCGATACATACAGAATTCAGACACGCTGAGTGCTCTCAACGCTCTCATATGCGGCAACAGAAAAGATCGGCAGAAAAAGGAAGAACATCCGCAGGGCCTGCCGACCTCGGCATGCCATGGAGGCCCTTCCCTGCGGAAACGCTCTGCATGAGGCCCACCCATCAGGGCCGATAAGCATTTTGGCCTCCAGGGTTATCAGAAAGCTCGTATCAGCCCATCAGAACCGCTCTGACCGAATCTGAATACCTCTCCGGGACATGGGCGCGGCTCATAGCTTCCTCGGGGGATATGCTGAGGTCAGCCATGAAGCCCCGGACCATCGCGGCAATGGCCTCCACCGCTGCCTTACGCTCGATGTCGGCCCCCATCTCCATTCCCTCTTTCAGGCTATCCTCCCTCTCCTCCTGGATTGCTTCCTGCCACATGTTCATTTTTTCCATCTCTTCCACCAGCAAATCGTCTTTTATACCGAATTCTTCGTACAAGGCTTTTGCCCTCCCCTCGGAACTCATACCAAGGCCGAACCTCAGGTTCATCAGCCTGAAAAAGCGGTCTTCGACAGGCTCGTCGGCTCTGCCCAGGAATATGAACGCCATCTCCGCCGGCCCCACGGCCGTTATCGCGTCTTCGGCCTCCCTCTGAATCCCGTATAAGCCTTCCTGCGGGATTCTGCCCCACGTGTTCGCGCGGGACCTGATGGGACGAGGCATGACCCACACGGTATATGCCCTGCGGAACTTTTTATAGTCCCTTATCGCCTCCATCTGGCGCCTCAATATCCCTTGGAGATAGACGGCAGCGCGGTCGCGGAGGTTATACGGAACGCTGCGGCTCACCTGCCCCTCTATGTTCAGATACACCTCCCTGACCCCGCCCTTATAAGGCAGCCTCAAGAGAAAAAGTGAGTCCAGCGTGTGGTCCGTCCCGAATTCTACCACTGGATCCAACCCCTTTATCGTCCTGCCGTCCGCCTCGTACTCGAAAGCCGATGCGACCTGGTCATAAGTGAGACCCTCGGCCTCCCTCACCACCTCCATCACTATAGGTACCACGAACCTCGGATCGTGGAACCCAGCTTTCATTCCATGGTCCGTACTCTCGAAGGAAATCTCCCGGTTGATCATGTCGCCCGAACTGGACTCGCCTCGAAGCAGGATAAACTCTGGCTGTGCAGGCACGCCGCATAGACCTACATCCTGGGACATGCCAGAGAACAAATCCTGGAAAACCCGGAGCGAAATCGCCGATAGGGCCGCCGAATAGATGGGACGCTGACCTGAAGGCCGACCGTGCCCACGTCAACTTCGCAGAGACCCTTCCACGTACCTCTTGGGAAGGACATAGATCTCCCCGTCGGCATCAAGCCCGACCCTGGCCTCGACCTCGTAGACGTCCCTGATGAGCTTCTCGGTGATTATTTCCTTGGGATCGCCGACTGCCACGACCTCCCCCCGCTTCATTATCACGCACACGTCGCAATACCTGGCCATCAGGGAGATGTCATGCTCCGCCACCATCACGGTCATATCCGAGCGCGCCATCTTCTGCAGATACTCCATCACTTGGAGCTTGTATTTCATGTCCAGATGGGACGTGGGCTCGTCCACGAGCATGAGCTTCGGCTCCTGGACGTAAGCTTTCGCTATCAGAGCGCGCTGCCTCTCGCCGGAAGAGCACAGAGCCACCTGCTTCCTCCTCAGCTCATAGATCCCGAACGTGCGCATGGCCTCTTTGGCGACTCTCTCGTCCTCCGGATCCTCCCACCAGATCCTGTCCACGAACGGATATCTCCCCAGCATGACCATGTCCATCACGCTTATCCCGAAGGTCTGGCCGGCCTCGGCGGGAACGCTCGCGACCAGCTTAGCGACCTCGGCCGCCTTCATCGACGATACATCCTTCCCGTCCACCTCTATGGTCCCGGAGGTCTGCTCATGGACCCTGGAGATGCACTTCATCATCGTCGACTTGCCGCATCCGTTCGGGCCTATCAGACCTATCAGGAGGCCTTTCCCGAACTCCAGGTCCACCCCTTTCAAGGCCTGGAAGCCGTCGAACTCTTTGGACAGCCCTCTGACCCTCAGCACCGGAGTTTCATCCGTCATAGTTGCGCCCCCTCTTCATCAGCATGTATGCGAACACGGGCGTGCCTATCATCGCCGTTATCGCGCCCACAGGAAGCTCGGCGGGAGACATGACCGTCCTGGCCACCAGATCGGCGAACAGCATGAGCATCGCGCCTATCACGACCGACGCCGGCATTATCAGACGGTGGTCGCTTCCCAGAGCCATCCTGCACGCGTGCGGGACGACCAATCCGACGAACCCTATTATCCCGACGAAAGCGACGCAGAGGGACGTCAGGATCGACGCCACCACCATGGTCACGCGCTTGAACCTCTTCACGTTGAGGCCGAGCTGGGCGGCCTGGTCCTCTCCCATGGAGTACAGGTTGAATTCCCTCGCCCAGACCATCGCCGCTATCGATATGCCGACGACCGGCACGAAGACTATCCATGCGTTCTCCCAGGTCACGTTCGCGAAGCTGCCGTACAGCCACCACATGACATCGGTCAGGTTGTCCTTCCCCATGGACATGAACACCGTCTGGACCGACGAGAACGCGAACCCTACTATCGTCCCTGCGAGGATGTAATTGATCGACGACCCGCCGGAGCCTTCTGCGACGGTCATGGTGATGATGAAAGCGACTATGCCTCCGATGATGGCGGCCACCGGGATTATGTACAGGGTGTTGTCCGCGAGGAACGGGATGCTGAATCCCAGCGCGGTCGCTGCCATCGCAAGACAGCCGGCCCCGGACGATACTCCGGTGATGTACGGGTCCACCAGCGGGTTCCGTATGATCGCCTGATACATGCATCCGGCTATGGCCAATCCCGCTCCCACGGCGATGGATGCGATGGTCCTCGGCAGCCTGGCGTTGTAGATGTACAGCTCGACCATGTTCAGGTTCCCGTCGCCGCTGAGAGCCTTCCCGACGGACGAGAACAGCGCACCGACAGCTTCGCTGACAGGTATCACCCCTCCCGACGATATCGATATGGATATCAGGAAGGCCAGGACCGACATCAGCGACCCGAACAGCACTATCAGCCTGAACCTCTTCTTCTTGAGCTCTATCTCGGATACGTCGGGACCCTCCAGATCGGATTTCATCCCTTCGTAGCCTCTCTTGAATTGGGAGAGCCACCCTTTCTTAGGCATTCGCAGTCCTCCTGTAAAGCAAAATGAACGCGGCGATGGCGGCCGCCGCAACCGCAAACGTCAGATACCACGACCAATGGGCGAACCCCACGGTCTGAAGGGCCTGGACCCTCTCTTCCTCGGTCCCCTGGCCCTGTATGTCGGAGACGCAGTACACCGCTCCGAAGTCGTTGCCGACGTAGATCTTCCCGTCCACCACGGTAGGCTGGACCATGGAGTAGGAATCCTGGGTGTACGGCGACAGCAGAACTCTCCACAGCTCCTCTCCCGTATCGGAATCCCAGGCGGTCAGCCCGCCGCCGGTCGGCCAGAAAGCGCCCGCAGAATAGTCCATTCCATAAAGAACGCCATCAGCGTCCAAAGTGAGAGCGCCCTTTATCATCTGGTAGTCCTGGGACTTCCACAGCACCTTCCCGTCCCAATCGAATTTGTAGACTGCCGCAGAGGCTTCGCTGTCCCTGCCGTCGGCGCCGGGGAAAGTTTCCGCGCCCGACGAAAGCGGCGATACATAAGTATAGAATCCGTCTCCGACGACGACAGGCGATGTGAACAGAGCGTCCAGCCTCCATTCGGTCCCGTCCTGCCTGTTTGCGGTCTCCCCGGTGATTGGATCCAAAGCGAGAAGATATCCCTCCAACGAGAAGAGGGCGCCGTCGGTGCATCCCACGAGAAGGATGGAACCATCGGGAGACAGCGATATGGACGCGGCGGAACCCGGAGTGCCGGGCGCGGCTTTGTTGTTGGCCCTCATGTCGATGGCTCTCGTTACCCACACCTCGCTTCCGTCGCCCGCATCCAGGGCGTAGACGTAGCCTTCGTAGCTGCCGATGAACAGCATGCGCTTGCCGCCCGCGTCGCCGATGGTCGGAGCGTGGAAATAGAAGCAGCCTCTGGTGCCGGCATATCCCTCCGGACCGGAATCCGATGAAGGAACATATTCCCAAGCGACATCCATCTTGCCTTCCGGCGACAGGGTCAGCGCCATCACAGTTCCCGATGATGTGCCGAAGTATATCTTTCCGGAATCGTAGACCGGCGTGGTGCCGCCGGTGTAGAACACCCTCCCGTCCCAGAGGACGTCGCCGTCCGGATCCGTGGGGGGATCCGTGCCGACCGCCATCGTATCTCTGACCTCGCCGGTGAGCCTGTCGAAGCAGACGACGTCTCCGCAGGTGAACGTGACGATGAGATACCCTCCGACGATCAGCGGGGTGGTCACCTCGTACCCGGCGCCTTTCCTCTCATGGTACTTCCAGACGACGTCGCCGGTGAACCTGTCCAGAGCATACACCCAAGCATCGGCGTCCTCTCCGGCGCCCCCGTACGTCCCTCCTGTGGTGTGGTACAGCATATCGCCGGCGACCACAAGGCCGGAGTCGACGTATCCGGTCGTGTATGTGTTGTACCACTCGACCGGCATCTCCGGATCCTTCTGGCCGCAGGATACCGAGACGTTGGAAGCGGAGGAGGAACCTCCCAGCATCGTCCAGGATGTCCTGTATTCCGGCGTCGGAACGGGAGCGAATCCCTCGGGATAATAGCCGAACGCGATCGCCCCCGAGCACGGGGATTCCAGATCGGTACCGGCATCCTTCCAGACGCCGTCCCAATTATACAGGCGCCATCCGCATCCTCCGGAACCTCCGGCCCTTATCCTGTCGGCGACATTCCCATCGACGGATCCGAGAACCTCTCCGAAGGTGCTCCCGCTGCCTTCGCACCACATATATGAGCCGTCTCCGAAATCCACCAGCACCTGCACGCCGGGATCCGCGGAGGACATAGGTGACAGCGGAACTGCCAGCAGCAGAGCGATGGCCAGAACGATTGAGAACCTCATGCGACCGCCCTCTGGTAAGTAAGGTAATCGGCGTAATCGGAGCCCAGGAATTTGGGTATGGTGTCCAGAGGATCCCTGTCGGTGAAGGAGTCCGGATGCAACGCCTTTCCGATGAGCTCCGCGGCTTGGCTCAGCCTCGGGCCCGGCCTCGAGAGGAGATCCGCCGCCGACCCCGAGAATACGTACACGTTCCCGTCTCTG
The DNA here is from genome assembly GCA_017524805.1 of Candidatus Methanomethylophilaceae archaeon. Taxonomy (NCBI): domain Archaea; kingdom Methanobacteriati; phylum Thermoplasmatota; class Thermoplasmata; order Methanomassiliicoccales; family Methanomethylophilaceae; species Candidatus Methanomethylophilaceae archaeon. Next base: position 5,553 of record JAFXUX010000029.1, on the reverse strand, counting down.
TATGCCGGCGTCTCCTTCCACACCGGATCGAAGCGGCCCAGAAGCTCCTCGTACTGCTCCTGCGTGGTTATCTCGCTGCTGTGCACTATGATCATCACCTGGGGCTGCTTGGAGTGTATCTGCTCCTTGGAAACCATGAACCAGGAGGACGACTGCGAATCGAACACGTTGGCCCCGGATGCCTTCGAGATTATGTCCGATGCGAACGTCCCGCTTCCGGAAGTCCAAGGCGACGGATCTGCGGAGAGGGCGATGAACGTCCTGACGTCCGGGCTGTATCCTATGACTCCGGAGATCACATTCAGGGTGCCTCTGAAAGCTTGTATGACCGAGTTGGCGTTCTCGCTCATCCCCATGGCGGAAGCCACCATCCAGATGTTGTCGTACAGGGCCTCCACCGTGGTGACGTCATATGTCACGACGCAGTTTATCCCGGACTTCCTGAGCTTGTCCGCCATGGCTATGTGCTCCCCGGTCCCGCCCTCGCAGAACACGATGTCGGGAGCCAGCTTCACGATCCACTCGTAATTGGGGTCGGAGTAACCGCCCACGTTCTTGATTTTCCCATCCGCCTTGTAGTCCCTGACCTCCGACGGATAGTTGCTGTACAGATCCGTGCCGACTATGCAGTCCAACCCGCCTACGGAGCATATGGTCTCGGTGACGGACGGCGCCAGGGACACGACCTTCAGAGGCTCCCCCGTCTCCAGGGAGCGCCCGGAATCGGCGTAGCTGTAGTACGTGAACCCGGACTGATCCGTGCCTGGGACCACATCCCCGGCGCCGGACGCCCTCGCCCAGGCCACGATGTCCCCTTCCCCCAGGGATACCGAGGAGGGATCGGCGCAGGCCTCCCATCCGCCGCCGGACAGCACGTACATCCCCCATTTCTTGCCTTGGAGATTCGACTGCTCGTTGACCGAGTAGACTATAGTGCGCTCATCGTCCTGATATACTACAGGGTATCCTCTCAGTTCGCAGGCCTTCTCCAAAGCTTGGTACCCGTCCATCCCCGATCCGAAATCCAGCGTTACCCATACGGTGTCCCAATACCCGAAGTCGATGACCACCCCGCTTCTGCCTTCGGCCTCCGATTGGGTCAGCCCCATGGCCGGGGTCAGCACCAATACCGCCGCGATGGCGGCCGCAGTGATGGCCAGCTTCTTCCGGGCGGCGTTCATGACAGCATCGCCTTGGGAATGTCGGACGGGGTGGGAATGTCCACCGCTGTCCCGTCCTTGGTGGTGGTCTGGAGGATCACGGCGTAGTAGCGGTACTTCTCCATGTCGTACATCCCGAAGGTGGTCTGGTTGTAGTCCCACTGGCGGGTGTCGTCCAGGGTCTTCGCGTTGGGGTTGTAGGTATACTGGGACCAGTACGTCCACTTCTTGTCGCCTATGTCGGTGTCGCTCCATCCGAGGAACTCGTTGAACCATCCGAAGGACGCCGGGCGCACGCCGTGCTGGTAGTAGCCTGTCTCGCCGTCCAGAGTGTAAACCCTATAGTCCCACGATGGATCGGCCAGCATTTCGAGCTTGGACTCCGGGAATATGTAATCGCGTACAGCATTGGCAAGAGCATCGCATGCGTTGGTTCCGGTCCCTTTTATCCAGAACCCTTCCCTGACGTCGTCATCGGAGAGTCCGGCCTTGGACAGCCAGCGGTCCAGCGCGACGAGCTTCTCCTTGACCTCCTTGAGCGTGGAAGCCCTGATCTCGTCGATGTCCGGGATCTGGAAGAAGAAATAAACGGTCTGTTCGACCATCAGATCGGGAAGACTATAGTCCGTCCCGGACGAGGTGCTCTTTTTCTCGGAGAACTCCAGCGCCAAGGTCATGCCTTCGGCCATGTCTGAATCCGCGGCGTGGACCCAGGTCTCCGGGGCCTTCCATCTGAACACCACCCACGAATGGGTTGAATCGTTCGCCTGGCCCCTGAATGCTTTCACGTTCCCGTTGTTGGAGAACTCCACGTCGTTCCCGAGAGCGCTCTTCACGATCTCCTGGACGGTATTCCCTCTGCCCTCGAACGCGGCATAGGAATCTCCGATTTTGACGCACACGTGGGCGCCTATTCCGTCCCCGGACGGATCCGCCGAAGTGTATGTGATGACGTACACCGCGGAATCGGCGGCCGAGAACGTGACCTTACCGGAGGAATAAGTTCCTTTGACAGTCTCGGAGGTTTCACCCAGCTTCGCGACGCCGATGTTTCCGGCTGTCTCGCCGGACTTCAGGGAATATGGAACCGAAACCTCCGCGCTCTCTTTGAGCGGGACTTCCGAGCCGCCGGAAAGGAACTTTATGTCATATGACGGACGCCCGGAATATTTCCATGCGTATTGCTCCGGCACATCCGTTGGTTCCGCGGAAAAAGCCAGATCTTTCCCGCCCAATCCGGACAGGCTCTTGGAAGCGATCCTGAGCGTCGCGTCTTTCAGGGCAACGCTCATCCTGGCGTCTCCGCCTGCGATCGCGCCCACGGCTTCGGATGGCAGCGTAAGTTCGGACCCGGACGATTTTATGGTTATGGATTTGGATCCGGAGGATATTCCGTCGACTATGGCCTTGACCTGGGATTGGGACAATGTCCCGGACGATCCCGCATCGATCTCCACGTCCTTCGAGTCGTCGGAGCCTTGGCCCATAGCCAAGAATGCGGCCGCCGCCACGGCGACGACGGCTATCAAAGCGACGATAAGTTTGGCGTTCATCTTTTCACCCCTTATGTTCCAAGACTCCGTAGCCCGGAGGGAATGCGGCAGTCAGCTGCACCGCCCCGCCGATGTAGTATCCCAGAGCCTGGAATGACAGCTTGCCTCCGGAGACTTTGCCGACAACTTCGTGGACCGTTTTGTTGGCGTAATAGCAGATCTTCACAGAGTCCTCGTCGGGAGCTTCGGTGTCGATCGAGACGGTGATGCTGAGGTCCCCGGTGACGCCCTCGCCCTTGACGGTGATCGCGAGGCATTCCGCGTCCGGGATTGCTTCTCTCAGCCTGGCCACAGTCGACCCGAGCTCACTGGCCTTCACGGCTGTCACCGCCACTCCGTCGTCGAAGTTCCCGGTGACATAGAGCCCATTGCCGTTGGTCACTGTCCTCTCGGAGTTCTCCGACCAGACCGCGGTCAGCACGATCGGATTCTCGAACGGATAAACCGTGCCGGCGTCGTATCTGATGCCATCGTGATACCATCCCAGGAACGTGCATCCGGTCCTGACCGTCTCCGGCAGGGACGCTATCGGCTTGGTATACGTAGCGGTGAATTCGCCTTCCACAGAACTGCCGCCGTCAGTATCGAAAGACAGCACGCTGACCTTCTTCCATACAGGTTCCAGCGCCACATCGCGGAGCACCTTCGTCACGGCCGGAATATACGCGAGACCATCGGATCCCTTCCATCCGTCGAAAGCGTATCCGTCCCTCGATGGATCATAGATGTAAGGCAATGCCGATCCTTTCGCGACCGCCATCGTCTTGCCGCCATCGACTGACAGAGTTACACGGACGGCATCGGCGTAGACCGGCTGGAGAGTGACGTCCGAAGTCACCGGAGTGCTGAACGATTCCCATGGGACTCCGTCGCGGCTCCACCCTGCCAGAACTTTGCCCTCCGGCACGGGCACATCCGGGAGCTCCACTATGGCCCCTTTCGGAGCTTGGATGGTGACATCCCCGGACGCAGCCTTCAGCGTCACCGTGACGCACATGCCCATGAGCTTCTGATAGTTGCCCACAGATTTCTTGTCGGAGTCGCTGAGGTCGGCATACCTTGCGATAATCCTCTGGAAGTCCCTCATGTTGACGTTGCCCTCCTCCGACATCGCGATGAACCTGTCTATGGAGGACTCGACGTCTTCGGGCGTGTACGCGGACCCGATCCCGAAGCAGAACAGAGTGGAATCGTTCTTGATGAGAAGATGCCCGTCCTTTGATATGCAGAAGCTCTGCCAGCAGAAGTTTGCCGGGGTCGGCTTCAGCTTGAAGAGCAATTCAGAGCCGGCGGCGGAATCGCGGATCACATAGATCTCGGAATATCCGTTGGCGCTGTCCGCGGCTTCTCCCGGATTGACGTGCCCGTACTCCATAAGATAGATGTAGACGGCATAGCCGTTCTCCTCCGTGGAGTACGCCGTGGTGATGGCCGCCGTGCCTTTGGTCTGCAGGTCCCAGAAGACGCTCTTGGTCTCCATCGAACCGTCCCCGGCGATGCTGACGATCCAGAACGGCTCGTCGGTCCCCATAGTCTTGCCGCCGCCTCCGATGTAAATGGTATCGTTCCAGATGACGGCCATGCACTGGGTTCCCCCAAGCTCGCATTCGGATTCCCAGAACCTCTCCGACGACAGCTCGAACCCGTCGGAAGAGACCTCGTAAGAGCGGATGGCCAGATGTTCGGGAGTGTTCTGGCCGAGCTCCTCTATCTTCTCCACGGTCATGCTGCGGTCGGTCGCCCTCATCAGCGGGAAATACACCCTGCCCTCGTAGAAGGTCGGCCCGGAGGAGGAGAACTCCCTGTCGAAGTGGATGCTGTCCACGACTTCGCCGGTGTCGACGGCTATCATCAGAGCGGTCGCGCCGCCTTCCTTGAACCCTCTCTTGGCTATGACGCAGCAGTCCCCGAAGAACGCCGGGATCTCGTTGCAGAACCCGTCCGATTCGATGGCCCACAGTGGCTCGGAGACCTCGTCCGGACGGGCCGTATCCTTATCCTCGGAGGAGAAGCATTCGAACCCTCCCATGTAGGTGCCCATGAAGACTTTCCCTTCGTAGTAGGCCATGAACCACTGGACGTCCTGCCCGTAGACCGGCGTCCCGACGTACAGCTGCTTCAGCGTATCGGCGTCGAATGCTTTGAGCAGGGAATAGCTGGGCGCGGCCGCGGGCTGGACGTAAGTCGCCACGAAGATCTTCCCGTCCCCGTAAGCCATCGGCATGGTATAGACGCCCGCAGATTCGCAGCTGGCGGTCACGATGTCGGCGCCGGTGGAAACGTCGCAGCAATGTATCGTGCAATCCTCGCCCTTGTAATAGTAAACCTTATCGCCGACGCACAGCGGGGAGCTGGGAACCTTCCATATGTTGGTCCCCGAATCCATGACCCCGGTAACGCTCCATGCGAGTGCCATTTCTTTATCGGTCGTGGGCGTCTTCGAATCCGAAACCCCGAAGCTGCCGAGATCGCCTCCCGCATACGACCACTGCGAAGGCGAAGTCGCAATAAGCTCCCTCGGGTAAACGAGGTCCTCTTCGATCGTGGGATCACCGGGGCTGACGGGATCGGCAGGATCATCGGTCTCTGCCGGGTCATGAGACCCCCCGTTCATATATAGGATGGCCCCGGCGGCCACCGCTATCGCGACGATCATCGCCGTGATTATGAGCGCTTTCATGGCGCCCCCTTCTTACAGCACATGAAATACGAATAAGACTAGATGAATTTATTAGAAATCACATTTTTTTCCCTTTTTACTATCCAATGAAAAATTTCACTTGTAATAACGGAACTTTATGTATCGAAATCCATTGTCTGCAACCCGTCGATGAATGGCC
>JAFXUX010000028.1 GCA_017524805.1 Candidatus Methanomethylophilaceae archaeon | reverse complement strand
GGTGGTGATGATGATACTCAAAACTATATTTGGGCACACGGCGGAGACGATATTATCTTCTTAGAAGGCAATACCCGTTTCCGCCGTTTCCGCCCTTTATGTAGATGCTCCCATTACCAGAAAGAGCGAGACTCTTGCAAGACACGGCCGAGTAGCCAATGATACCATTACCACCAGAAGTCGTGGCACTGGTCCCATCATAGCCATAGAGACTACAAGATCCATCGACGACTATTTTCAGGGATACCCCGTCTGCAGATATGAGAGGGTACGAACCAGATGATTTCATACTGGCATTGTGGAGATTGATTGTAACAGTGTTGCTGCGCGGGGTCACCGTTATGCTGGTGGAAACGGTGCCACTAGTGCCGTATATGTCGGCAACATCATATCCCGATCCAATCTGTATGGTCGAGGGACGATCAGCCAAATAGAACTTAATGGACTGGACTTCCTTTGTCCATTGGGCATAAACAGTGGTATTGGCAGTTATAGGACTACCGAAGTTGAACTTAGTACTTCCGCCTGTTGACGTATACCACCCCTCAAACTTATATCCGCTCAAAATTGGATCAGACGGAACAGAAGCATATCCTCCGGCAACAACTGTCTGGGAAGGCACTGAAGAGCCTCCGTTAGAATTGAATGTCACAGTATAGCTTTTGGTGATTACTGTAAAACTTGCCGTGATTGTCATGTCACTTCTGACTGTTCCAGAAGAAACGGACCATCCCGTGAAGGTATATGTGTTCTGAGAGGTAGAAGCAGACGGATTTGCGACAATCCTCTGACCACCAACTGTGAGCGTCGAACCGTTGGCGCTAATTGTGGCACCGTCCTGAACGGTTATCGAAGTCGGAGATACGGTACCATTACCATTGGTCCTGAAAATGACAGTGTGGTAGGTACTATCCCAATGGGCATAAAGTGTCAAATCATACGTGATAGGCTTGCTGAAATTAAACTGCTCTCCGCCAGACGAAGCGGTAAACCACCCAAGGAAATTATAACCAGACCTTGTCGTAGTCGGCTCCGTGATTTTATCCCCAGAATTAACAGTTTGGCTGGAGACATAAGAACCTCCGTTGGCATTGAAAGTGACCGTATAAGTTGTCACGGGAGTCGAGTTCTGAGTCCAATGCGCATAAAGCGTCATGTTGCTGGCGATTGGGTTGGAGAAGTTGAACTTCGACCCTCCGGACGCGGCGGTGTACCAGCCGTCGAAAGTGTATCCGCTCCTGGAGACAGATGGCTCGTTTGCATAGGAGCCCGCAGTGACGGTTTGGCTGGTGCTGGGGGAACCTCCGTTGGCATTGAAAGTGATCGTATAGGAGGTTGTAGGTGTCTGATCAGGAATCCAGTGAGCATACAACGTCGTGTCCTTGTTTATCGATTGCGAGAACGAGAACTGACTCCCACCATTCTGAGATGTGAACCATCCCTGGAACGAATAACCGGCCCTGGAAGTCGTAGGCTCGACGGCACGATCACCCTGCTTTACGCTCTGGCTCGAAACATATGAGCCGCCATCGGTCACAAACGATACAGTATATGTCTTGACATCATCATTCCCGTTGTCATTGCTTCCAGATCCCATCATCATGAAAGCTGCGATACCCGCGACTATTACGACAGCAGCAATAACGATAGCGGCTATAGCGGCCCCCTTCATAAAGAAGACCTCCCTACTATTTTGTCAGAAAAAGTATTCGGAATGATATTCTCATTCCAGAAAGTTACGGCCCCTTCTCCCCATCCCACGATTATTTGCATGGGTTGGACGGAACCAATATCATTCTTTTTTCTCATTTAATCAGCTCTAGGTCGAAAAAAGCTTCCACCTATATGCAAATCGTTAGAATGTTATTTATAAGTTGTATGAACTACTATTCATAATCTTTTATTTGAGAAAAAATTATTTTTCAATCAACAACAGCCATCGAACAACAAACAACACAAGAAATGATAATAAAACATCTTCCGACCCATTTTGTGCGTCACCTATCTAAAAAAGTTAACTATAGTCTAATCGGAATACTTATTGAAAAAATGGCCTGATAAAATAAAACCAAATAAATTCGACGTCTAAATCTTAGACCTATTCGCTGAATATAGGGACATAATACTCGAAATACCACTTTCGGGCACCCCGTTCTTAGATTCAAATACGGATCAAGCATGGAACCGATGGAAAAGTGCTGACGCTTTCCGGAAGGTGACTGCCATGGAAGATTCGTATGCTATCCGCGAAAACGGCTTGGAATGCCACGGAACGGGATGTGCAGCGGAAGCGGCAGACCTTCTGGCTGAACTCGCAGGCATAAGAGAAATCCTCCGCGACGATAAAGAGGAGGGAAACAGGACCCGTTCCATATGCTCGGACGAAGTCCTGGAAGAGATGGCCCGCCGCCTTCCGGTCAGGGCCGAGGATTTGGCTGCAATACCGGGGGTCGGCCAACGCTTCATAGAACAATACGGCGAAGCCTTCCTGGAGATAACAAGAAGATACTCGGCGGCAGCATCCGGCGGCATTGGGATGCGCTGCGAGACCGCCGCTACGCTGAGAAAACTCGAGAAAAATCTCACCGATCTCGGCAGAGGCAACCGCATGCTGTTCCAATCAAGGCTGTATGCGAGCAGCGGTTTGGACCTTACCATAATTGCCGGAGCGGATGTGATCAGCTTTCTATTCTCGGACGGAATCGCCAGCACCTTAAATTCGGACCAAACGACGCGCAGACATGCCATAGAGATAGTGCGCGAAGCGAACAGAGAGCTCCGCGACAGAGGGAGCTTCGACCTGTATGCCGCATACCCGTTCGCCGAAGGGAGATTGGAGGACGGGTTCGCGGTCAGGGCTCCTCTCGCCTTGTTCCCCGTATGCGCATCCAGAGAGAAAGGGACCGTAACCATTCGCGTGGATCCGTCTCGCGACGTCATATTCAACGGGACTCTGATATTGGCAGCCATGAGGGCATCCGGGACCGACTGTCCGCTGCCGGAATGCGATGCGGATGACGCCTCAGCTGAGGGCTTCGCGGCCTGCCTGTCGGCGTTCTATACAGAGCAAGGAATACCCATATCCTGGAAATTGGAAAAACCCGTGCCGTTCGTGGACGGAGAGCCGGATAGACTGATGCAGTACGCCTGCGGAGAGATCAGAACAGTCCCATTCGCCGTCCTGGGCAGGTACTCACTGTACTCCGGATCGGTGCAGAAGGATTTCGGCTCCATCATCTCCGGAAGCGCGGTAAGCGGGATTCTTGACAGATTCGTAACCAAACCTAAACCAGAGCCGTTCCCAGAGAAATTGGTCTCCGAAAGGGATCTGCTCTGCGCCGAACCTCTGGATCCCTCCCAGGAACGCATAATCGCCGCTATGGGAGAGACCGAGTGCATAGTGATACATGGGCCGCCGGGAACCGGGAAATCCCAGGTCATAACGGAGGCCGTGATGTCCGCGGCGGCGAAAGGCATGAGCGTTCTCGTGGTATCGGAGAAGAAAACCGCTCTGGACGTGGTACGCTCGAGGCTGGGAGAACTGTCAGATTACTGCATGATGGCGGATGACGCAGGGGACAAGAGCTCTTTCTACGGGCAGCTGAATAGGATGCTTTCGCTGGAAGAACCTCCGAAAGCCCCTGATATCGATGCCATAAACGATTCCATAGAATCGGCGCTGAGCAGGTTAGGGGACATCGAAAAGAACCTCCTTGGCAGAAGGGAATCCGGGCTGGAACCCATGAGACTGTATTCCGAGGACTTGGAGCGCAGGCTTCCCGGGAAAGGCATACCTGCCGATGTCCTGGAGAATGTTCCGAAGAAAGCCGGCGAGATGGGTTATTCCGAGGTCTTGGAGATGCACGAACTGTTCTCCGACCCGGCCAAAGCCGCGCTTTACAGGGATTACAAAGATTCCGCCAAAAGGTATCCGATTCTTCTGGCCATGAAAGACGGCCTCACTGGGCAGGACATAGCTGAGCTCCGCCATGGGATAGAATCCTTGGCTTCCATGGACCCTGACGGGCTTGACGGAGTTCTGGCCAGATCCAACGGGAAGGCCAGAGGAGAGAATGCGGCCGCATCCCTGATCGGCAGATACTTCTCGGGCTACAGCCGCAGCATCGCCGACGCCATCCTTAAGGATCCGCAGACGTCTCTGGAAGCTCTGGACCGCTACTGGGCATATTCCGCCGGCGAGGCCGCGTTCGGAGATCTGCCTTGGCCGTGGAAAGCCTACGGAAACGGGATGCTCGAGCTGGCTTCCTCCGGCATGACTCTGGCGGAAAGCGAAGCCAAGATGTTCGAGGCCGTGGAATCGGCTCAGACGCGCAGATTCGATCCCGAATTCGATGCGTCTTCCCTGGAAAGGTTCGAGAGTCTTCTGGATGAGACCGACGTCCTTATGGCGGAGAAGAGGGGAGCCATACGCGCATGCGCCCGCGAATAGCTCCATGGATACCTCTCAGAAATAAAAGACTCAAGGCGTTTCCCCGACATATCCAGGATATCCAACTCCAAAAGAAGGTGGAGCCCGGGCAGGTTCATGTCCCGCTTCGGCTACGAGATGATCGGCGGCATCCGCATATGGCTGCTCACCCCCGAGGCAGTGTCCGAGATGCTCCCTCTGAGGATTGGCCTTTTCGATCTGGCCATATTCGACGAGGCCTCGCAGATGCGCATGGAACGTGGGATACCTTCGCTGTACCGCGCCAAGAAAGCGGCAGTAGCCGGAGACCCGAAGCAGCTCCGCCCATCGAGCGTGGGAACCGGGAGATACAAGGCGGAAGAGGATGGAGAAGGCAGCCTTCTGGATGCCGCGCGGCCCAGATTCCCGTCGTTCCTTCTGGGATTCCATTACCGCTCGAAATACGCTGAGCTCATCGAGTTCTCCAACCGCGCATTCTATGGCGGGAAGCTTATGGTAGCCCCCAACGTCCGCGAACCCGAATCCCCGGCCATAGAGGTGCGGGTCACCGACGGAATCTGGGAGAACAGACGCAACGAAAAAGAAGCGCGCGTCGCCGTAGAAGCCCTCAGAGAATTCCTTGCCGAGCGCAGAAACGGGGAGACCGTCGGCATAATCACTTTCAACTCGTTCCAAAGGGACCTCGTGGCAGACATCCTGGATGACGCTTGCGCTTCCGACCTAGAGTTCGGCAGAGCCGTTGCGAAGGAGATGCGCAGGACCGAGGGCGGAGAGGACGTGGGGCTGTTCGTGAAGAACGTCGAGAGCGTTCAGGGAGACGAAAGGGACGTCATCATATTCTCGTGCGGCTACGGCAGGAACCGCGAGGGGAGATTCCTTCAGAGATTCGGATGGCTCAGCGCCAAAGGCGGGGAGAACCGCCTCAATGTCGCCATAACCCGCGCCAAAGAGAAGCTTATCCTCATAAGATCCTTCGACCCCGGCGACATCCGTTCCGACGGGACTTTGGGAGGTCCGGAGATCTTCAAAAGATACGTAAGATACGCGGATGCCGTTAGCTCCGGAAACAGAGAAGAAGCCGAGCGCATCCTGGATTCGTTCGCGTGCGCCGACGAATCGGAATCCGAAGCGATCGAGCCTGCCCTCGACATATTGGAAAGCAGGCTCAAAGCGGCCGGCTTGGACGTCGAGAGGAACGTGGGGATAGGCAGCCACAGGATCGGGCTGGCAATCAGAGAAGACGGAAACCGCATCCTCGGAGTCGAGCTCGATCGCACGCTTTATGCATCGGATCCGGACCCCAGATCCAGGGATTGCCTGAGGCGCAGATACCTGAATTCCAGAGGATGGAACGTGATGCGCGTATGGACGCCGTTGATCTGGAGGGATCCGGACGGCATAGCCGACGCCATAATCGATGCGTCAGGATTTTCGAAAGAACCTATGAAATCTTAATAAATCCCCTGCCTCAATAGCAAAGACCATGGCAAAAACTACGCTTAAGATCGAAGGAATGATGTGCGAAGGCTGCGTCTCCAACGTGACGAAAGCCTTGGAATCCACGGAAGGCGTCGAATCTGCCGCTGTGGACCTGAAAAAAGGCACCGCAACCGTGATGCACAGCGGCGTCCCTGACGAGAAGCTGATAGGCGCCGTCGTGGACGCGGGATTCAGGGCTTCCGTCAAAAAGGGCCTATTCTCATGAGCAAACGCGTATTCCGCATTGGCGGCATGACCTGCGCCGCGTGCGTGGGGAGAGTGGAAAGCGCCATCAAATCGGTTCCGGGAGTCCAATCCGCGGAAGCCAACATAGGCAGCTGCACCGCCAACGTCGAATATGACGGCTCTCCGCAGACGGAAGCCGCCATAGCGAAGGCCGTGGAAGCGGCTGGGTACGCCGTGGTTAGCGACGACCGCGACGAAGCCGCCAAAGAAGGGAAGGAAGCCCTCAGGAAACAGTTCCGCGACCTCGTCATAGCGATTGTTTTCGCTATCCCTCTGAGCATAATAGCCATGGGGCCTATGCTGGGGCTGTTCGAACCCTTCTTGGATCCGCTCCCCTATTGCATCCTGCAGGGCGCCCTGTGCGTCCCGACGCTCATCGCGGGCAGGAGATTCTTCAGGAAAGGTTTCCCGGCGCTGCTGTCGGCCCATCCAACGATGGATTCGCTGATAGCCCTAGGATGCGCGGCGTCGGTGATTCTGGCCTCCTACAACACATATCTGGTCAGCACAGGCAACATGCACGCTATGCACAGCGTCTGCTTCGACTCCGCGTCGATGATCATAGCGCTGGTCAGCATCGGAAAATACGTCGAAGCCCGCTCCAGATACCAGACCGAGGATTCCGTCAGAAGCCTGCTTTCCACGGCGCCGGATACCGCCTGCGTAATCAGAGATGGGAAAGAATTCAACATAAAAACGTCCGAGCTCGTCCCCGGGGACATAATGCTGGTTCGTCCGGGAGAGCGCATACCAACTGACGGGACTGTCATATCCGGGACATCATCGGCGAACGAATCCATGCTCACCGGAGAGAGCATGCCCGTTGACAAAGGCCCGGGCGATTTCGTCTACGGCGCGACCGTCAACGGCGGCGGAAGCCTCCAAGTAAAAGCAGAAAAAACCGGCGAGGACACCGCGATATTCCAGATCGCCCGCATGATCGAGATGGCCAGAAGCACCAAGGCTCCGGTGGCCAACTTGGCCGACAGGGTGGCCGCGGTTTTCGTCCCCACTGTGATCTGCATAGCCATAGCGGCTTTCGCGGCATGGATGCTCGCCGGAAAAGGCGCCCAATTCTCGCTCACCGTGGCCATTTCCGTGCTGGTGATATCCTGCCCGTGTGCGCTCGGACTCGCCACGCCGCTGGCAATGGTCGTCGGGACGTGGAAAGGGTCGGAACATGGGATCCTGTTCAAAACGGCTACGGCAGTCGAGTCCTCTTCGAAGGTAGACACTATTGTCCTGGATAAAACGGGGACCTGCACCTTGGGGACCCCCGCCATAAGCGAGATCAGAGCTGAAGGCGACGAAAACAAGTTCGTGGGTCTGATCGCGGCCGCGGAATCCGATTCGGAGCACCCGCTGGGAAAAGCCATATGCGCCTTCGCGAAAGACAAAGGAGTCGAATTGCCGCCTCACGAGGGCTTCAAAAGCCTCTCCGGGTCGGGAATCGAATGCGTTTGCGACGGCAAGAACGTCCTCATAGGCAACCGCTCCCTTATGGAGGAAAGAGGCATCGAAATCCCCGGAGGCCACCAAGAACGCGCCGGGATGACCTGCGTGATGGCGGCCGCTGACGGAAAGTTCCTCGGATCCGCGCTGATATCGGATCCCATAAGGCCGGAGAGCCCTGACGCCATACGCTCCCTGAAAGAAGACGGCGTGAACGTCATAATGGCAACGGGAGACGGCGTATCCGCGGCAGAGGCCATATCCTCGGAGCTGGGAATCGATGAGGTGCGCCATGGAATGAAGCCTGGTGACAAGCTGAAGCTGGTGAAAGACCTCCAGATAGCTCAGAAACGCGTTGCGATGGTCGGAGACGGGATAAACGACGCTCCTGCCCTGTCCCAAGCGGACGTGGGGATAGCCGTCGGCGCGGGAACCGACGTAGCCATGGAATCGGGCGACATCGTGCTGATGAACAGCGACCTCCGCAGCGTCCCGGCGGCTTTGGAGACGGGAAAAGCCGTCATGAAGACGGTGAAAGAGAATCTGATATTCGCGTTCGGATACAACGCCGTATGCATACCCATAGCGGCGGGCCTTCCGGTTCTGTTCGGATACGACGGGCTGACCGACCAGATGCCGATGCTTTCGGCCGCGGCGATGTCTTTGTCGTCGATATCCGTGGTCACCAACACGCTCAGATTGCGGCGGTTCAAGCCGAAAGCCTTATCTGGGCGCCAGCGAGGCTTCTCTTACCTTTAAAGTGCCGCCTTTGCTGGACCAAACCTTTTCCGCCGAATCTATCGAGAGCGCCAGGGAATGCATGGGGGAGTCGACAGCCATCGATTCATATTCCCCTCCCTCGCCCAATATGCTTATCCCGGTCCTCTCGCGGATTTTTTTGAGCTCGGAGACTGCTTCCGCATCTATCTCGCGGCCTAGCCACTCCTCTCCCAGGCCCTCCGCATAACATCCGACGATGATGGCGCGTATCCCGGAAGCCAGAAACTCGTCCATAACAAGATCCTGATTTTTCCTCCAAAGCGGCGAGAAAACTTTCAGGCCCAGTTCCCCGCATATCAGATTGATCCTGTCCCACTGATAATCCGACCAAACCGCTCCGGTTACGACCCCATCCACATCCAAGCCATCCAAGGCTCTGCGGAGGCCTTCCATATCCCCTTCTTCCGTGCCGTCGCTCGAGGCCGTGACCATCATCTTTCCCATAGCCTCGGCCATAAGAGGGATGAGCTTCAGATTTGGAACGTGGAATATCCAGGAATCGTCCCCCTTCGGCATCACGCTGACGAGACACGGGACCTCGTGCCCCATCTGCTCTGCCAGGTACATCGAAAAAGTGGAATCTTTGCCTCCGGAATACAGAGATGCCAATCTCATGATAGAAAATCATTGCCGTTCCACTAATAGTTTTGGTGCATCCATTCGCCAACTATAAAAAAAAGTTAGCGCTAATGTTTCCTAGATAAACCATGGACCAGCCACTGGAAAACAAACGGAACTCCGCGGACGTGAAAAAAGTCGTCGCGGAAGCGGCCGTAGAAAGATTCGTTAGGGACGGGATGGCTGTAGGGCTGGGAACCGGGACCACCGCCAACTTCGCGATACTGAAGATCGCAGAGCTTGTGGACGAAGGCATGGACCTGACCTGCGTTGCGACATCGGTCCAAAGCGAAAGGCTGGCTAAATCCTGCGGGATAAATGTCTGCGAGCTCGACGAAGTTGGATCTTTGGACATAACCATAGATGGCGCCGACGAGATCGACCACGACATGCAGCTCATAAAGGGATTGGGCGGAGCGCTTCTGAGAGAGAAGATAGTCGCAGCCGCCACCGCCAAAGAGATAATAGTCGCGGGCGAGAGCAAAGTAGTGGACAAACTCGGGACGTTGGTGCCTCTTCCGGTGGAAGTGGTGCCTTTCGGCCACATGCATACCGCCAAAGCCCTAAAACAGCTGGGCTGCGTCCCCGTTCTGAGGATGGCCGAAGAAGGCATACCGTTCGCCACAGACAGCGGGAATTACATCTACGACTGCAAATTCCCCGGCATAGACATGGCCTTCCGCACGGAATCGAAGATCAACAACATACCGGGGGTGGTCGAGAACGGCCTTTTCCTGAACACGGCCTATGAGGTCCTGGTATGCGACGGCTCATTCAATATAACGGCTCTGTCCGAAGAGGCGATAAGAAGGCGCGGAAACGAAATAAGGCTGCTCTGATGGGCCACCACCTTTTTTCCCTTCTAGTTAATAAAAATATATAAAAAGGGCTGACAGCGCCTTTTTTATATCACCTCAGTATTAGCACCTTCCGATTCATTTCGCAGAGGTGAATATCAATGAAGATGCCCAGAAATATCAAAAGATACTGCCCTTACTGCAAGGCCCACACGACCCAGGAGGTCGAGAGGGTCAAGAAGAAGAAGGCCAGCGAACTCAAATGGGGTCAGAGGAGATTCAGAAGAGTGACCGCAGGTTACGGAGGTTTCCCCAGGCCCAAGCCGGAAGGAAGGGAGAAGCCCACCAAGAGGATCAACCTCAGGTACAGATGCACCACCTGCAAGAAGGCCAACATCTCCCCCTGCATCCGCGCAAAGAAATTCGAGCTTACGGAGTGATTCGCATGACTGGAGATTTCATCAGAATCAAATGCCCCGACTGCGCAAATGAGCAGATCACCTTCAGAAAGGCCTCGACCAAGGTCACCTGCAAGGTCTGCGGCTCCGTTCTTGTCGTCCCCAAAGGCGGCGTCGGCGAGATCAAGGGCGAAGTGCTTGAGGTAGTCGGCTGATGTCCAGAGTCAGGGGCTTTCCCGAGAACGGCGAGCTCGTCGTCTGCACCGTGAAAAGCGTGAAGAATTTCGGCGCTTTCGTTACCCTCGACGAGTACGACGACAAAGAGGGATTCATCCATGTCAGGGATGTGGCCCCGGGCTGGGTCAAATACATCAAAGACTTCATCAGAGAAGGTCAGAAAACCGTCTGCAAGGTTCTGGGCGTCGATTCAACCAAAGGTCACATCGACCTTTCCTTAAAATCCGTGAACGAACACCAGAAAAGGGAGAAAATCCAGCAATGGAAGAACGAGAAGAAAGCGGAGAAGCTCGTCGAGATCGTCGCCGAAAGGATGTCGATCTCCGTCGACGAAGCTTACGACATCTTCGGAAACGTTCTTCTGGAGGAGTACGAGACGCTTTACGGCGCCTTCGAGTCCGCCGTCGCTTATCCCGAGGAATTCCTGGAGGAATTCACCGGGGATTGGACAGACACATTCATGGAGGTCGCAACCGAGAATGTCGCGCCCCCGAAGGTCCAGATCGACGGCATTTTGGAGATGTCCTCCCCCGCCCCCAATGGTATGGAGCTCGTCAAGAACGCCCTCCTGGCCGGGCTTGAGGCAGCAGATGACGCTGATGCCGAGATTACCTGCGTCGGATGCCCCAAGTACAGGATCGTCGTCACCGCAAACGAATACAAGGAAGCTGAGGAGGCCATGAGGAAAGTCTCCGAAAGCGCCATAAAGTGCCTCACTTCCAACGGCGGAACGGCCGTTCTGAAGCGCGAGAGCAAGTGAGATGCGGTCGGAAATCCGCAGATGCTCCGGTTGCGGCAGGTACACCCTCCGCGAATCCTGCCCCATCTGCGGCTCCCCTGCATCATGCCCCGTGCCTCCGAGGTATTCTCCGGAGGATCGCATGGGAGAATACCGCAGGAAAGCCATAATCGAAGAGTACGGTATGAATGGCAAACTTCGTGGCGTATGATTCGAAACCAAACATCAAAGATCCGATTCTGATCGCAGGGCTCCCAGGAATAGGCGAAGTCGGCAGGATAGCCGCCGATTTTATAGCCGAGAAACTGGAAGCGAAACGTTTTGCCCGCATATTCTCTCCCGATCTTCCGGCCGAAGCCAAGATTGTCGGCAGCATCATAGAGCCCGTCTGCCATGAGCTATGGCATGCTCATACTGCCGCGGAAGACGTTCTGTTGCTCCTAGGCGATTCTCAGGGGACCACGCCTCAAGGAATTTTCGATCTGTCCGAATGCGAGTTCAGAATCGCGTTGGAATACGGCCCGTCCCTCATTATAACGCTTTGCGGATATGGCGTCGATGAGCTCTCCCGCGAACCCCGCGTCATCGGGGCGGCATCCAGAGCGGAACTCGCAGAGAAGTATGGAAGCTTCGGTATAACATTCAGCTTGGATCGGGAAGAGAGAATCGCGGGAGCCGCAGCGCTGTTTGCCAATTTCGGTATCGCCTATGGGATCGATTCGATCTGCCTGATGGGAGAGACTTTAGGGGCGCCTTCAGACTACAGAAGCGCGGCATCCGTCGTGGAATCGCTATCCAAAATCATCGGCACGCCGATCGACGTCTCCGAACTGAGAAGCAGCGATGGAGATGCAAAAAATACCGATGGGAAAAGCGATGCCGGCCCCAACCCAAATGGCGTATCCTATTTCGGATGACACTTTGGTTGTACAATAGATTTAAATACGCAATCTATATTGCACATTTGTCCCCACTTAGCTCAGACTGGCCAGAGCGGCTGACTGTAGAAGTGTTTTCGGAAACTCCGATACAGCCGCTGAAATCAGCAGGCCCCCTGTTCAAATCAGGGAGTGGGGACCACCCCTTCCCAGCACCCTTCTAGATTTGACGGCTTAAACTGTCCCGCATGCTCTTACGGAGTTAAGCCGGAGCAGGGCTCCGACGGCCGTCCCAGCATTATCGACGAGCTCCTGCACAG
>JAFXUX010000027.1 GCA_017524805.1 Candidatus Methanomethylophilaceae archaeon | reverse complement strand
GCAGATTCAAGGATGACCGCGGTATTCCAGCGAGGCGCTTGCGGCGCCTCGTCGAGGAGAAGCTGGGGAAGAAGATAGCACACAGGGTGTCCGGTTATACCCTGAGGTGGCTAGTCGAGGTTTTCTTCTCGGTCATCAAGCGCCTCTACGGCGACCGCGTGTCCTCGAAGAAGTTCTGCCGCATGGTGCTCATAATGCGCGTGAGGTACGCTCTTTATGCCATTCACAGGAGACTGATTCTGAAGCACATAACCTCGGGGGTCTGATGGACGTTTGTCTAACGGTTGTTTCCGTGTCGATGCTTTAATGAGGGTTGTTACACACAGTCTTGGCCCGTCGCAAGCCTTATGTGCCCGCCACGCCATCGCCGAGTTGCCACGGTGATGATCGTTTTTTTCGTGCTGATCGTGATGATAGACGGGCGAGCTGAGTGGCATGATCATTCGCTGGGCTTCATCAAGCCTTTCTTGTACGCCTTCGGTACCAATTCTCTGGGGACCCCCACTCCGACGGAAGCGTACAGGACATCGACATCCTCTCCGGAAGGTTCCACCCATATCCTCTCTGCCGTGGAAGACATCAGCGATTGCGCGATTCCCATGGCTTCGGCGAGCTCATACCCAGCCTCGGACATGCGGGACGAAACTGCCTTGCGCACGATCGATGCGGCAATCTGGCACATGATCTCCCCGCACACTTCCCTGGGTTCCGCGCTGTAACCCATCCCCTCGTGTCTGAATGGGGCTTCCGCCCTCAGGCCGTTCATGTACGCTTCGGCTACGACCTCGGGGCTTCCGCCTTTGTTGGACACCAGCACCGTGAATTCTGGGGAGGGAATACCATAGCCGCCGGTCTCGGAGCATATGTAAGCGGAGGCTTTCCTGCCGAACAGCTCGACCTTCTTCTTGACTGCAAAAAACTCCCTTCCGCCGATCTCGAATATGCATTCCTTGTCTTCGACATGCTTCAGCGCTTTCTGGCAGAGATCCTTGTATGGATATCCCTTCTTAGCGGGCATCTTCACGATGAACGTCATAGCAGATTCCGGCCCGAATCTCTTGAAGAGCTTCTCGGACATGTATTCCTCTCCGAGAACGGCCACGCCCAAAGATGGTGCACCGTCGGCCCAGCCCGCCGGGTCCAATATGGCTTCGCATCCCACAGGCCCTCCCATTGGCCCGTCGAATTCGATCATGACGTTCGGGCCGCCGTAGGCGGATGCGTCTACGAAGAATGGCACCTTCCCGAAGCGGAATTCGTCCCCGAATTTGGAGCGGACGCCTTCGGAACCCGCTTTCGAAAGGAATTTGCCCCCGAAATCTGTGCCCGAGAAAAGGTCTGAAAGAAAAGATCTGCCCAGGAACGATTTCGGGGACATTCCCGAGCATCCTGCGGCTTCCATAACCGAACGGACGAGAACCCCCTCATAGACATGATCGTCTGGGAACGCTTTCCTCAGATGGAAGAGCAGCCCTGACATCCTCATGGATTCGAGAGCGAGATAAGCGTCGCCGAATATCTTGTGTACGGCATCCTGCGGCGGAGGGCTTTGGATTGCGACGCTTTTGGAAGGAGGATCGCAAATGAGCTGCTTCTCAGCGCTGACCGCCGGCTCATCCCGGTCGAACTCTTTGGGGTCGAAGAAATCGTCTTTGTCCGCGTCATAACCGATGAGCCCGCGCGTAGGAGACATGAAAACCCCTCTCCTCTTGGATGCCGCCAAGCTCACGATCTTCCCCAGCTTCTCTCTTTGGACCTGCTTGGAATGGTATCTGCTGCTCTTATCGTAAATCACGTCGATTATTGCCGCGCTCCCGGAGCGGACAGAACCGTCATCATTCCTGACGAGCTTCTGAACTTTTATGAATGCCATGGTTGGGAATGGGCCCGCTGCATAATACAATTTGCCCCTATAGTATGACTTTGGAGGACACTATAGTATTAAACTGAGGACCGGCAACTTTCAGACTTTTTCCACTATAGTCTACCTCACATATCAATCGTGTCTCGGAAGAAAAGGGGCCCTGAGACCGAAATAAACCGGCATGCACCATTCCATCCGTTTTTAGCCCCCCAAAAAATAGAATTCAGTACGTTTTTAGCCCCCCAAAAAAATTCGTATAATGTTCAATCCATGCAAAAGCATGAGAAGGACAATCGAGGCAAAACTGCTCGGATGGAAAGCATCCGACAGAAGAAAGCCTTTGATAATGCTTGGAATGCGCCAATGCGGCAAAACATACACGCTGAAAGAATTCGGCAGGAAGCATTACGAAGATGAGACCTATTTCGACTTCGAGCGCAACCCTCAGCTCAGCAATATATTCAGAGACCTCGATCCGAACAGAATAATAAAGGAACTCTCGGCAGCCAACGGAAGACGCATCACCGAAAGGACGCTGATAATATTCGACGAGATCCAGCATTGCTACGCTGCGTTATCATCTCTCAAATATTTCTGCCAAGAAATGCCGGGATACCACATAGTCTGCGCAGGATCGCTCCTTAGCCTGGCCTTGGCAAATCGCAGCCCAACAGGAAAGGATGCAGGCGGCATCCAGGACAGAAATACATTCCCCGCGGGCAAAGTGAATTTCATCAGGATGTGGCCCATGGATTTCGGGGAGTTCATTCTGGCAACCGAAGGCGAAGAATTCTTCGGCATGATAGATGGCATCCCGCCGCGCGAAGAGATTCCGGCATGGGCCATGGAACGCCTCGAGTCTTCTTACGGCGACTATCTCATGGTTGGCGGCATGCCTGAATCTGTTCAAACCTGGATTGGCACTAAAGATTTAGTCGAAGTAAGGCGCGTCCAGAACGAAATGATCCGTTCTTTCAGAGAGGATATGGGGAAATACAGCGGATTCAGCTACCAGAAGGTTGTAGCGCTCTGGGATTCCGCCGCATACCAAGCGGTCGAAGCAGGAAACAGATTCTTCCTGAAAAAAGCGGGCGGAACCACAAAAACATTGG
The DNA here is from genome assembly GCA_017524805.1 of Candidatus Methanomethylophilaceae archaeon. Taxonomy (NCBI): domain Archaea; kingdom Methanobacteriati; phylum Thermoplasmatota; class Thermoplasmata; order Methanomassiliicoccales; family Methanomethylophilaceae; species Candidatus Methanomethylophilaceae archaeon. The sequence goes on along the minus strand of JAFXUX010000027.1, from coordinate 70,219 downwards.
CTGACCCTTTGCAATGGTTGCTTGATGCGGGCCTTCTGAAACGCGCGTGGGAAGTCAACGACGATTCCATCCCCAGAATCCGAGGGGCGGAATCTATTACAAGCTGTATCTGCCGGACGTGGGGCTTCTCTCGTGTATGGCGGGCATATCCCCGTTCAACCTCTCATCAGCAGACGGCAGAACCTCGATCATTCGCGGGGCCCTGGCAGAGAACTATGCCCTCAACCAAATGACCTCTGCTTTGGACATGGACGGAGATGCGTTCTTCTGGGCCAACCGCAAGGGGGATGCGGAAGTGGACTTCCAGATCAGACTGGGAAACAAACTCGTCCCCGTAGAAATCAAATCCGGAAAGATTGGCAAGCCTATGTCATTGGAATTTTACTGCGAGAAATATTCCCCCAAAGCGGCGCTTATACTGTCCAAGAGAAATACCAGCATCAATGACGACGGTTTCTCGTTCGTTCCCTTGTTCATGGCATGGAAAATCGATGCGTATCTGAGAGCTCTCGGAATAAGCACAGAGGAGCCCCATTAACTAAGCCTTACATTTTGGGAGATATTTACAAAACACGCGGTTCATGATGTGTGCCTTGCCCGGGAAAAGGTAAGTACAACGATGCGATGGGATTGAATTTTGGAACTCTGATGAATGCGCAGACTTCTGCCTGCCCCAAAGGGCCGTAAGAGGTTTGTCACCTTCATATTAAGGGCAATCTCAGCAACTCGGCGATAAACCGAATCGCTTCGAGGACCAGGGTCAGTTTTGCAGGATGCCTCTGGCCCTTTTATCGTCCAGGATTCTCACCTCCTTTTCGATTGCTCAGGTCGGGGACCGGCGCAAAGGGGAGCCCTATATGCCGGACTCCCTCCTTAGCACTGCCATCTGGGCCTAAATATATCGTGGTTGTGCGATGAATACACAAAACTTCATGTCACGGCAGAAACTAGGCACCCGCAAGCCGCTCGCCCTTGTATGATGAACTAAGCTGGATCAGAATCAATCGCACAGAACAAGTATTCCGATCGATATCCTGTGCTCATGAAGGTAAAGCTCGACGTGCAGCTCGACCCAACCCTCGGCTGCGGTCAAGCCCATAGGTGGAGAAAGAAAGTGGATGGCTCCTGGGAAGGCGTTCTCGGCTGCAATATTGTGACCCTGAAACAAGAAGAAAATGGGTTCTCTGCAGAGGGCTGCTCTGAGAAACGCATACTGGACTACATGAGGGCGGATGACGACGTAGAGTCCATACTTGCCGACATATCCGGGAGAGAGCCGTATGTAGCAGACCTTATAGCTCGCTGCCCAGGGATGCGCATACTCAGGCAGGATCGCTGGGAATGCCTCGCGACATATCTTCTTGCGACCAATGCCAACGTAGCACGCATCGGGAAGATGGTCGAATCGATTTGCACCGAATTCGGAACGGACTTGGGCGGGAGATCCTCATTCCCGACGCCGGAGCAGATCCTCGATGGCAGGGACAGGGTATGCACATGCAGACTCGGGTTCAGGGAGCAGAGGCTCATAGAGCTGGCTGAGCGCGTTGAGAGCGGGAATATAGATCCGGATGCGATGGCCGAACTGGATTACGAGGGATGCTGCGAAGCTCTGGTCGGCATAAACGGCGTCGGTCCCAAGGTCGCCGATTGCGTCGCCCTGTTCGCCTATGGGCATCTGGAGGCTTTCCCGATAGACGCGCGCATCTCCAAGGTCATGGAACTGAAGTATGGCGTCACCGGGAGCTACCGCAAAGTGGCCGATGCGGGAAGGAGCATATTCGGCCCTTACGCCGGATACGCGCAGGAATTCCTTTACCACAGCCAATTCATATGAACGGATCTGGAGCGCCCACGAAAAAATATGAAATAAACGCCGCCCGATTCGCATGCATGCCCTCATTGCAGATTGCTTTGGACCTTATGCAGCTCAGCAGAGCCGTTCCTATCGCGCACGAAGCGGTGGACGGCGGAGCGGACTGGGTAGAAGTTGGCACGCCACTGATCAAGAGCGAAGGCGCGGAAGCCGTTCGCGCTCTGCGCAGGGAATTCCCCGGCAGGAAGCTCATCGCAGACACCAAAACCATGGATGTCGGGGCGTTCGAGGTTGAGATAATGGCCAAATCCGGGGCAGACGTCGTCACTGTTCTGGGATTGGCGGACGATTCAACTATCGACGAAGCCGTCAAAGCGGGCAGAAAATACGGCGCGGAGATAATGGTGGACATGATAAACGTCCCCGACAAAGTCTCCCGCGCGAAGGAAGTGGAGAAACTTGGGGTGGCCTACATCTGCCTCCACATGGGGATAGACACCCAGATGAAAGGCGAGGAGCCGCCGATAGACATCTTAAAGAAGATCGTGGAAGAAGTTTCCATACCCGTGGCCGTCGCAGGAGGGATAACCGCGGAGAACGCCGGGCTCTACGCGGAAGCCGGCGCCGCCGACATCATCGTCGGAGGAGCGATCATAAAGACCGAAAACATAAAGGCGGCCGCGGAGAACGTCAAAAAGGCTATCGCAGGCGCAAAGATCAGGACGGACCTCGCCAAAAAATATTCTGAGGACGATCTGTTCGAAGCGTTCTCCAGGGTGTCCACCTGCAACATCTCGGATGCGTTCCACAAGCAGGGAGTCATGTTCGGGATCCTTCCGCAATCCTTGGGGCACAAGCAGAGGATGGTGGGCCGCGCTCTCACCGTGCAGACGACGAACGGCGACTGGGCAAAGCCGGTGGAAGCCATAGACCGCGTCAAAAAGGGAGACGTCCTGGTGGTCGACGTGGGAGCGGCTCCGGTTGCTGTTTGGGGGGAGCTCGCAACATGCTCCGCCATGGTCATGGGAGCGGCCGGAATCGTCATCGACGGTGCCATAAGAGACATAGACGACATCCGCGACCTGGGATTCCCGGCGTTCTCCCGCACGGTAGCGCCCTGCGCCGGAGAGCCCAAGGGATACGGCGGGATAGGCATAGAAATCACAGTCGGCGGCCAGAGGGTCCGCACCGGAGACTGGATCGTGGGAGACGAATCCGGATTGGTCGTGATCCCCAAGGAATCAGCCGTCGAAGTGGCCAACCGCGCTCTGGACGTCCATGAGAGGGAGAACAGGACTAGAGAAGAAATCAGAAGAGGATCAACCCTGTCCAAAGTCAACGAGCTGGCCAAATGGGAGCCGGTCAGCTGATTTTCCAATGGAAATGAAGGGGTTCCGAACAGACCGTCCGGAATCCCGTTTTCCCGTCAGTACGGGCGGTAAGAGCCGTTGAGCTCCTTGTCGAGCTCGCGGAGCTTCTCTACCCTTGCCTCGGTGGAAGGGTGGGTCCTGAAAAGGTTGGTGAAACCGGTCAGCTTCTTGAGCCCTTTGGGGCTTGAGATCCAGATGCATTCGTACGCATCGCTTGAATACGTGTTGTTCGGGGAGCTGCATCCGGTCTCCAGCTTATTGAGCGCGGAAGCCAGCGCCATCGGCTTTCCGGTGAGCCTCCCGCCGGATTCGTCCGCAAGGAACTCGCGGTTCCTGGATACTCCGAGCTGGACCAACGATGCCGCCAATGGAACCGTGAGGTCTATCAAGATCATGATTATCAGGCTGGCCCCGTTCCTGTTGCCTCCGCTGAACAGGGCGGAATACACTCCCATGCGGGTTACGAACGCCACGAGGGACGCCAGAGTGGAAGCCGCCGACATCACCAGTATGTCACGGTTCTTGACGTGGGACAGCTCATGTGCCATTACGCCTTCCAGCTCCTCATCGGTAAGGAGGTTGAGGATCGGCCTCGTAGCCACCACGGCCGCGTCCTTGGGGCTGCGCCCGGTAGCGAACGCGTTTGGCATGGGCACCTCGGAGATCCCGACCTCGGGCATGGGAAGCCCGGCTTTGTTGGCCAGATTCTTGACTATGCCATACAGCCTCGGCTCCTCCGCTTCGGTGACGAGACGGACTTTGTTTGCAGACAGAGCCATCTTCTTGGAGCCGAAAAGCGAGTAAAGGTTCATCGCTATGGAGATGGCGAGCATCACCCACATACCGGCCCACATGTTCCCAAGGTAATACCCTACCGCAATTCCTATGACGACCAGCAGACCGGTCATCACCGCGAACATCATAGCGGTCCTCAGGTGCCATACCGCTTTCATGACCTCACCTTTTACTTTTTGGTATATAAACTATTGTCGAGATTCATTCGGAATACGTGCATCCGACGTAGAAATCCTTCACTTCTGCGAGACCCAGGACCACCCTCAGATTGGTCATGCCGTCTCTGGACGTGCTGTGGTTGAGGCGGATCTCCTGCACCCCGTGCGACTGGAACGAGGCGGCATAGCTCTCCGCGACGGGCTTCTTCTTCTTTGTGAGATTGACCGAGCCTATGAAAGACCTGACTCTGCCACCGAAACGGGATTCCGCCTCTATCATTGGCGTCTCCGGCCCCTCGGCCCCGAAACCGCTGATCACCGTGAGCCTCTTCGACTCGTCCAAAACCAGATAAGCCTCCTTGTATCCGCTGGAAAGGCTTAGATAAGGCGTCCTAAAAACCCCCGGGATCGGCTCTATCCAACCTTCATCATAATGGAGTGCGGCTTTTTCCCTGCACGCTTCGGGTATGCCGGCGGATTTGGACAGGAATCCGCCCTTCCCGGAATACATCCCGGGCATCGCATAGACATCCACAGGCTTCGTCCTCTCCTTCAGAAGGCCCTCCAGACCGCGGGAATTGTCGGGGTTGTCCTGCGAGATCACCACGGCATCTATGGAATCCGGATCCACAGAGAGATTGATGAGATTGTGCGAGAGATATCTCCCGCGGAGGCCGACGTCGAAAAGAAGCTTTCTGCCTCCGGATTCGATCAGAAAGGACGAGCCTTTCGCGCCGATCAGAGCGGTGTTCTCCTATGAGCCTTCGTCGTAAACGCAAGTTATCCTGAATGACATCTTCTGCCTCCTCAGCGCTTGTAAAGTGAATCTGGGATGTCCCCGCAAATCCTGTGTATGCTCTCCGCAGAGACCTGGCCGTTGGCAAGCCATGCGGAGACTTTCTTAGGCACGGTGTTGACCGACATTATCGCTCCCGGCTTCTCCGGGTCATCGATGTAATCCGTCTCGATCATGAAGCGGTCTGTGCCTTTGGAGATCGCCTCTTTCACGTTCGATTTCGAAGCTGGGATCGAGGGCATAACTCCGTGGGTCTCCTCTTCGGTGACCAACGGCGGAGAGGAATGCTTCACGACCATGCCCCTGTCCAAGCCGGCCTTGTCCGCGAGCTCGGCGAGAGAGCGGTCGGTATCGGCGTCGGATTCGCAGTGGATTATCACTGGGCAGCGGTTTTCCTTCGCGATCTCCATCCCGCGGAGAAGTACCCTGTCTGAAGCCTCTCTTATCTCCGTCGGAACCGGAAAATGCGGCCTCCCGATCTCCCCGATGGCTACCGCTTTCCCCTCGGCCACGTCCCTGCCTGCATCCTCCATGCCTTTGACCATGATCTCCTCGGCTCTCTCCAGCCCGTACCTCTCGGCGAGCGGGATGATGAGTACGGGATAGGGCCCGACCGCGATGTTGATCTCCAGGTCCGTAGCCTCCCTCGCCTTCTCCGCCAACGAATAGGTTATCCCGTAAGATCTGGCGAAATCCTCTCCCTTCGAGATCTGGACCTCCTTGTAAGGGAGCGTCACGAGAGTGAGCCCGGTCCCGCCTGCGGCTTGGTATTCCCTGAGCGCGTCGACATTGCGTCCGGAGGGGCTCATGTGGATGTGGTTGTCATAAACGGGGACCTTCTCGCCCATAGTGAGGAAACTGACGCACACATATTTTAGTTGAATAGTATATCCTTCATACGAATGGACGCGAACGGACGCTTCTTGTACAAAGTCTTCAAGAGATATTACCGCAGCAACGCGGCGATTCTCCCGGACAGATTCACGAGAAGGGAATTCGGGTTCATGTTCTTCGACAAAACTTACGTCCAGAGGCACCTGTCATTCCGCAGCCCGGAGGAGATGACCGCGTTCATGTCCCGCCAGGTCCCGTCCCACAGCTACTATTCCACGTCATATTACCGCAAGCCGGACGCCCCGACGATGGAGGAGAAGAGCTGGATGGGCGCTGAGCTAATTTTCGATCTGGATGCTGACCACCTGGAAGGCGCCGCGAACATGACGTACTCCGAGATGATGACCCAGATTAGATCAGAGATGATCGGGCTGGTCGACAGCTTCCTGCTGGGGGACTTAGGATTCTCCGAGGACCAGGTCCACATAACGTTCTCCGGCGGAAGAGGATACCACGCGCACGTCAGGGCCCCCGACATAATGGGCCTCGGAACCAACGAAAGAAGGGAGATCGTGGATTACATCACATGCTCGGGTCTGAACATCGACTGGGTGTTCCCGTACCATTCGGTCGCGACCTCATCCATGTCCACATCCTCCGGGACGTACGTCAACGTCGCCAAAGACAGGCTTCTCCCTCCCAAGGAATGCGGGGGATGGCGCAGGAAGATGAGGAAAGCCTTGGAGAAAGTGGTAGACGACTTCCTGACAATGGAGCCCAAAGACATCAAAAAATCCTACCCGAGCATCAAAGGGAGCGGCACGCAGACCATCCAGAAGACGAAGGATGAGCTCGCAAAAAGCGCCAGGATAATGTTCGAGAAGGATTCGATGGCGTTCCTGTCGAAGCCGGCGCAGGACATCCTCATCAGAATCATGAAGGAAGACGTGGCGCACACCCTTTCCGGCGAGGTGGATGAGCCTGTTACCGCCGACATAAAGAGGCTCATACGCCTCCCGGGCTCGATCCACGGCAAAAGCGGGCTGAGAGTCACTCCGCTTACCCGCGACGAGCTGACAGATTTCGACCCGCTGCAAAGCGCCGTGCCTGCAGATTACACCGACGACCCGGTCAAAGTGACGATGAGGAAAAACGTCAGCATGAACATGAAAGGCCAGGATTTCACCTTGGAAGGGGAGACCGAAGTGCCGGAATTCCTCGCGGTGTTCTTGGTCGGAAGGAAGATGGCCGACATCGGGTTCGCGTCGGAAAACGAAGGGAAGGAAAAACTGTTCTGACAGCTCAGCTCGGAAATTTCTCCTTGAGACGGCGCTTGAGCTCGTTTATGGATCTGACGTCGCAAGGATCAACCCCAGATATCGATGCCAGATACAGGGAGTTGTTGTCGCCGAGCATGATCATGTAAATGGATTCCTCCAGGGGAGTCTTCCCTTTCGCGCGTATGCGGACCATGTCCACGCCTCTGCTGGAGACCAATCCGACGGTAGCATCCAGGATTTTAGGGAGATTGTCCTCGTACCCGCCTTCGATGATGATGGGATAGAACAATTTGCGCTGGGGGTCCTCGCACCATCCGACGATCTCGTTGTGGTCGAACTCCGGCAGCGGCCCTGAAAATGCGACGAGCTTGGAATTCTCGTTCAGCTGGTTCTTCCATCTGACGGCTGCGCCCATGAGATCCGGCGTGCCGTAGATCACCGGGAACCTTCCGTTCAGGGACCTGGCGATCTCCCAGGCGATTCCGTCCTCGGATTCGATCTCCTCCTTGTACGCTCTCAGGCGGGGGATCATCTCTTCGATTTGAGCGCGGAAAGCGGGGCCGCCAGCGTCTTCGATGATCCCGCCGGTTATCCCGAGGAACCATCCGACCGCGCTGCGGGGCTGCATGCTGTCGCCTCCGATTCTGGCTATGGGCGATCCGTCCGCTTCCGCCAGACTTCCCAGAATCCCTCCGCGAGTGACCGCGACGACGTTCATGCCGCATGCGCGGGCCATTTTGTACATCTCGACCGTTTCGAAGGTGTTCCCTGAGTAGCTGCATACTATGAGAAGACAATCCTCATCGACCCAATCGGGCAGAGCGAAGGGCTTCAGCGTGACCACGGGGATCCCGGACGCATAATAGGTGGAATCCTTGTACACCCTGCCGGCAATGGATGAGGCGCCCATCCCGAACACGAATATGCGGGAATACCTCTTCTCGATGCCTGTTGGAACCTTTATGGCCGCGGCTATGTCATCGACGAACCCGGAAATCTCCTTCGCCATGCGATTCAGCGATTCGGTCTCGAAAGCTTTCATATGAACCCTGCCTGCCGCGATGCCGCGAAGAAACATCCCACCGACATCCCAAACGCATCTTGGACGTCACAATCTACCACCTTCGATATAAAATGAATTGCGGAGATGCGTGCCTCCCAGCATGGAAACGGGTTTTCAGGTCTGGAAATGGCGGGCGCAAAGGGCTCTGCCGCCGGCAGCTTCCCTTATTATAATAAATATGGAGCCTACCTAAACCTTTATTTATATTATAGGGTTCATGGCAAACCAAGGTAATCAAAATGAAAGCTTTCAGCATATCAGGAAGTTATGAGGATGTCAGATACGTCAGCCAGCCTTTCTGCATCGAAATGGCCGCTGAGGACGAGGCAGCCGTCAGGGAGAAGGTCCTTTCCACCATCGGAAGCAAGCACAAGCTCAAGAGAACGCAGATCTGCATCTCCGAAGTGAAAGAGCTCCCCGCCGATGAAGTCACCAACCACATCGTGAAATACCAGATCGGTGAGTGAACGTGGAAGACGCTGAGCTCCGCCAGGCAATTTCCGTCGCGGAATCGTATAGACAGAGGGTAGAAGCCCTTTCCCGCCAGGTTCAGGTGCTCCGCGTATCCCTCAACGAAGTTTCTCTGGCTTCCGATGCCCTCAAAGCCTTCAAGAGCGCGAAAGACGGCGACGAGATAATGGTCCCGATCGCGGCCAATTCCTTCATCACGGTGAAAGTCACCCCCAACAGGAATGTCATAGTCGATGTGGGATCCGACATATCCGTCGAGAAAGACGTCGATTCCGCCATCGGATACATGGAAGCCAACAGCGCAGAGATATCCGAGGCTCTGAAGAAAACGATGGAAGCCCTCGGAGAATCCCAGGACGCCCTAAACAATCTTACCGCGGCTATCCAAAACGAATACGACGCCAGGAAGCAGCAACAAATCCAGTGATCAAGGGTGCGGTTATGTTCGAGTCCCTCAAAGCGAAGATGAAAAACCTCTTCTCCAAAGCGGAGAAGAAAATAGACAAAGACAAAGTCTACAAAGACGGACCCGAACTCCCCGGCCCTGGACCGGACAAGAAAGACGAGCGTGAGATTGAAGTCCCGAAGACTGAGACCATCGAGACTCCCACGGAGCCTCCGAAGACCGAGGTCCCGGAGACGAAATCAGTTTCTGCGCCGGAGATCGAGAAGCCGGAGGTTCCGACAGAAACCGAGAAACCAGAGCAGCCCAAGCACGGTTGGTTCCACAGGGAAAAGCGCGAAGAGCCCCAGAAGCCGGAGACCATCGAGACTCCCACGGAGCCCCCGAAGACCGAGGTCCCCGAGACGAAATCGGTGTCGGCTCCGGAGATCGAGAAGCCGGAGGTTCCCACAGAAACCGAAGTCCCGAAGAAGCTCTCCAGAAAAGAAGAGCTGAAGCTGAAGAAGCAGCAGGGCAAATCTGGGAAAGGTTCCAAGCTCCTCAGCGACGATTTCCTCGCCAAGAAAATCAAGGAAGACCCTCTCGATGAGATTCTCAACGAGCTGGAGATCATCCTCCTCGAAGCGGATGTCGCTTATCCCGTCGCGGAAAAGATAAAGGATGGCGTCAGGGAGAATCTCGTCGGCAAAAAGTATGACCGCTCCTACTCTTTGGAGCAGGTCGTCGAGCTTTCCGTCAAGGATGCAGTAAGGGACGTCCTCGAGATAAACGAGTTCGATTTCGACGAGTGGCTCGAGGGACGCAAGAAGCCCACCGTGATTATGTTCGTCGGGATAAACGGGACCGGCAAAACCACTGCCATCGCCAAATTGGCCAATCGCGTCCAGAAACAGGGCAAAACCGTTGTCTTGGCCGCATGCGATACCTTCAGGGCAGGGGCCATTGAGCAGCTTGGGATCCACGCGGAAAAGCTGGGATGCAAGATCGTCAAGCAAGACCATGGAGCGGATCCCGCGGCCGTAGCTTTCGATGCAGTGGAGCATGCCAGATCGAGGATGAAAGACATCGTCTTCATAGATACCGCCGGGAGGATGCAGACCAACAGCAACCTCATCGAGGAGATGAAGAAGATCGTCAGGATAGCCAAGCCCGATCTGAAAGTGTTCGTCGGCGATTCCCTCGCCGGAAACGATGCCATCGAACAGGCGAAAGTCTTCGACGATGCGATAGGCATCGACGCCGTAATTCTGACCAAGATAGACACCGACGCAAAAGGAGGCGCCGCGCTTTCGATAGCCCACACGATCGGGAAGCCGATAGCGTTCGTCTGCAACGGCCAGGAATACGACGACATAATCAAATTCAACACTGACTGGATGATAGAGAGGATGTTCGAGGAGTGAATTCTTTCAGGGGGCCATCCCTCTGAAACCTCTTCATCCGATTTTTATTCGTCAGGCTTATTCCCATTCTCCCCTTCCAGACAGAGAGAATGGAACAGCGCGGCGAACACTTTGCAGTCGGTCATGAGATTGCTGATGACCACATGCTCATTGGGCTCGTGGAGAGTCCCGCCGCCGCATTGCCAAACATAAGCATCGAAGTCTGCCAGCCTGAAGAAATTGGCGCATGTGGCCGCTCCGGTTCCCGCCGGCGTCGGTCTGGAGCCTGTTATCATCTCCACCGCGTCGGAAAGGGCTTTGAAACCTATGGAATCTGGCGAAGACACAGAACCGGAAACGTTCCTTTGAAGCTCGGTGACAATTATCCTAACCCCATCTTTCTCGTGTCTCCTGGCCACCTCTCTGCAGACATCCATCACATCATCGATGCTGTAAGTCGGGAGAAGACGCACATCGATGCAGAAACTGTGCGTCCCAGGAATCGTGTTCACATTCTCCACGGTGGCAGAGCTCTTGGTCGGCTCGAAAGTCGAGAATGGAGGGGAGAAAAGCTCGTTCCTCTCGGAGAATCTGCTCTCCAGAGTGTCGATGAGATCCGCCATGAAATATGCCGAAGCACGGAATGCGTTGATGCCCTTATGCGGTGTTGATCCGTGCACCGAGCGCCCGATGACATCGAACTTCACCCACACCAGACTCTTCTCGGAGAGCCATATCTTCGATCCGCCTGGGGAGCCCCAATCCGGGACGACGATGACATCATCATGGGAGAAATATCCGTGGTCTATGAGATAGCCGATGCCCATCAGGCTGGTAGTCTCCTCGTCCGCGACATATGCGAGACCGATTGACATGCCACCCAATTCCTCTCCGAGATATGGGAGCGCCGCGAAAAGGGATGATATCAGCGCCTGACCGTTGTCCTCCGTCCCTCTGCCATATATGCTGCCATCTTTCAGGATCGGTTCGAAGGGAGGATTGTCCCATTTGCTGAAATCCCCTTCAGGAACGACGTCCATGTGCGCGACGATCCACACCGTACCGTCCTTCTTCCCGACCTTTCTGGCGAGAATGTTCGGCCTCATTATCGAAGGATCGAAATTGTCGGGGACGTCTATCCTGACTACCTCATCAAAACCTGCCAATTTAGGCATGAGATAATCCGCTTTCCGCTCCTCGCCTAAGCCTCCACTCTCCGGCGCGACCGCAGGGATCCCAATCATCTCTATCATGGTTTGGACCATATTCCCTTCAGAGGAATCTATCTCCGCGAGGACGCGATCAAGAGGCTTCATGATGGGGATTATGCCCATTCTGGATTATAAAACGAAAAGGTTTGGAAAGGGTCCGGCCAAATAGGCCGGTTGAACCGTCAGCAACGGCGGATTATCATCGTCACTGCGTTTCCGCCACCGAGGCAGAGGGTTCCCAGCCCAACCTCTTTGTTGCGGTTGATGAGCGAATGGAGAAGAGTGGTAAGCACGCGAGCTCCGGAGCATCCTATAGGGTGTCCCAGCGCGACAGCTCCGCCGTTCACATTGAATATCTCGTCCGGAACGTTGAGCTCTTTCTTCACTGCGCATGACGCGGACGCGAAGGCTTCATTGTGCTCGAAGAGATCTATGTCATCGATCGTCATCCCGGCCTTCTTCAGAACGTGCCTGGTGGTCGGGATGGGCGCTTCCATGATGTATTCTGGCTTCACTCCGCGCTCCCCATAAGCTTCGATGGTGGCGAGAGGTTTGATGCCGTGCTCCTCCGCCCATTTCCCCGATGCTACGACGAGAGCGGAAGCCCCATCGCTGAGCTGGGAAGAGTTCCCCGCGGTGACAATGCCGTCCTTCTTGAAGACCGGCTTCAGTTTGCCGAGGGATTCCATGGTAGAATCGGGTCTGATTCCCTCGTCTTCCTCGACCACTATGTCCCCTTTCTTGGAAGGGATGGTGACGGGAACGATCTCATTCTTGAATCTCCCCTCTTTGGTGGCCGCGGCCGCTTTGAGATGGGATTCCATCGAAAGCCTGTCCGCATCCTCCCTGGTCACATTGAACCTCTCAGCGACGATCTCACCGGTGAATCCCATGTGCTGGTTGTTGAAGATATCCCAAAGGCCGTCATGAACCATCGCATCCACCACGGTCTGATCGTTCATCCTGTATCCCCATCTGGCGCCGTTCATGATGTAAGGCGCAGCGGACATGTTCTCCATGCCGCCCACAGCCAGAACGTTGTACTCCCCGGCTTTGATGGCGTCAGAAGCGAGCATGGCAGCTTTCATTCCGGAACCGCAGACTGCGTTCACGGTGAAGGATCCTATCTCCACGGGGAGGCCTGCACCGATTGCGGCTTGCCTGGCAGGATTCTGGCCGAGACCGGCGCTGATGACGTTGCCCATGATGCATTCTTCGATGTCCCCAGGCTGCAGCCCGGCTCTGGAAACGGCTTCCTTGACTGCCAATGCTCCGAGATCGGTTGCTTTGATTCCCGCGAGAGATTTGCCATATTTCCCGATGGGGGTCCTGACTGCGCTGAGTATGACTGCTTGATCCATAGAATATCCCTTGGGATTCCATATGGCGTCCATATAAAATAATGTCGATTATCGATTACGTCCATTGACGAATTCCACAGGCTGGCATTCGCCCATCCTTTTGAGAGGCTTGGAAAGATGCCTTCTTGCGGCGGTGGGAGGCTCATACCAACCTGGAACGATCTGGCGGACTACGGCCTCGGTCACAGGTTCGGAAGCTTTCGTATGGCATTTTTTGCATCTGAAACCGGCACAGGAACCTGCAGAACCCATCGTCTTCCCGCATACCGGACAGATCGGATTCGAAATCTTTCTGCGCTCTTCCACAGTGGAAATGACGTGTATCTTCTCGATGTTCAAAGTGCGGGGATTATCCCTCAATTCCCCGACCACTTCGATTTCGTCCCCGACATCCAGCCAATCAGGAACGAATCTGAATTCTTTCGATGGTTCGTATGTGCCGCATTCCACCTTCCCATATTCGGTGGACACATCGAAAAACACATGGCCGCCGGGAATATGGCGGGATCTCGAAGATACGGTTCCGCGGATGAAATAAGATTGGTTGGGAACCAAGCTCTTCGCGTGGGTGATGATGTGATCGTCCGTCCCCTGGTTTGTCAGGAATATCATCCATCTCTCTATCGGCTCGGTCGATATTTTCCCGGAAGCTTCGATGAGATCTTCTTCGACGTCGCCGCGAAGTCCGTACATCACAGGACAGGGAGTCGCAGGAACCATCGCAACCTTCTGCATGCGGTCTTCCCAGCTGTTGAATGTCGTAGGATAACCGTGCTCAACATCGCGTATGGTGAGAGGATCGAAAATACGCTCTGTGCCCCACCTCTCGGGTGGGCGATAAGTCAGAAGCTCATATGTGCTGTCCCTGGGCCTCCAAGCCATGCCGCAAACGCAACCTATGAGACCTCTTCCGCATCCAATTTCGAATGTGGTGCCTCCGACAGCCTTTATCCCAGGATCCACGTCATCGCGGGTTAGTATGGTCCTGACCCCTCTCCAGTAAAATTCTTGGGAAGGTTTCCGGACGGATATCAGCAGGCCAGGATCGGAATCATCCTCGTGATGCTCTTGGATATGCGGTATGATCCTGCGCTTCATCTCCTCCGGATCGGGCTCGTATGAAGTATGGCGGTCATAGCAGAATATGTCGCGATCTCCTATGCGTCCGATGAGCCTCTTTTTCCCAGCACCTTTTCCGAATCTCATAGTAAGAGAGCCGTTTCCGCGAGTCTTCCATGGGACAGAAGGGTTGAGACGAACCAAACGGGGATTCCCTATGAGATCCAGCTCGGGGAACTCGCGTATGATCTCCGTCGCAAGGAACGTCGTGCAATTCCCTTTCATCGAATCCGTATCGTCAACCGCAACGAACATCCCGAGGGCAATCGCTCAATGCTACTTTATATTGTCCCAAAAGAGGGATCATCCAGAAGAGTCAGAGTCGAAACAAAGAAGATAGACCCATCGCTCGAGAATGCGCCGGAAATACCGTAATGACCCAATTCTGTGACTTCAACCTTGGAGAAACATCTAATCTTGGTTCCATCGGAGCAGTCGAAATCGAAAGTGTACCCTTTGGCAGATTCGCTCACGCCATGGGCGATGCCCCTCTGATCGAATTCCATCATCGGATTCCCCGAGAAGAAAACGATAAGAAGCGCGACAGCTACGACCGAGAACGCGAGAATGAGATATTTATTCAATCGGAAGCACCGGATAAAAAGTTCCGCTGCAGATGATAAAGAAATAGGGGTGCGGTAGACAATCATGCCCCCCACCCCTCCATTTCCACTGGAACTCCCCATGAAGGGTATGGGGCAGCTCAGACCATGGAGTTGATGAGGCAAAGAACGCCTATGAACGCGACTATCCCAAGAATGCAAGCGCCGATAGTGAGCCATCCTTTCATTGTTATGCTCCTCCTTTGATTGTAATGAGGGTAACCTGAATCTATTATTTAATATGGATTAGACCTGAGAAGGATCCGACGGAAACCCTGAAAAATTTCCATTGGAATAGGGACAATCAGAGCACCATCAGGGCGCTGTCTGAAAATCGTTATAAACAACGTAAAGATAGAGTGGAAAGAAAATTGGAAAAAGGTATTTCCAATGAAAAGGGTAGGGACATGACTGAGCCGAACATTTTTACGCAATATATGCAAAAAAGGAATACGGTGGTGAAGAATAAGAAAATTCTTCAGTCATCCTACATACCTGAGAAGCTGCCACATAGAATGGATAAGATCAACGAAGTCGTCGAGATAATAGCCCCTGCCCTCAACAAAGACAAACCATCCAACATTCTTATAATCGGAAAGACCGGAACAGGAAAGACCGCGGTCATGAATTTTGTCGGCAAAGAATTGAAAAAAGCCGATCCGAATCAGACCAATTGCGCATATATCTATGTGAACTGCGAAGTCGTCGACACTTCCTACGGAATCTTATACAACATTTCCAACCAGATAATCACGGATCCCAGCAAGAAGATTCCGTTCACAGGATGGAGTATTGATAAAGTCTTCGCGGAATTGGCTGAATATATAGACAAAGAAGAGAAAGTCTTCATAATCGTTCTCGACGAGATAGACAGATCATTCCAAAAGAATGGGGCAGACATCTTCTATTATCTCACATCGATAAACGAGATCCTTCAGATTTCCAAAGTTTCCGTGATCGGAATAACCAACAATGCGAAATTCACTGAATTCCTCAGTCCTAGGATCAGAAGCAGACTGGGAGAGGAAAAAATCATATTCCCTCCATATAACGTCGAGCAGCTCCAGGATATCCTTTATGAAAGAGCGAAATTCGCTTTCGATGACGGAATTCTTGACGATGATGTCATACCATATTGTGCTGCGCTTTCTGCGCAGGAAATGGGGGATGCGAGACGCGCCTTGGATCTTCTCAGAATGTCTGCGGATATAGCTGAAAGAAACGGAGATTCCAAGATAACATCGGCTCATGTTCGTTCTGCGAAGAATAAGATCGAACTCGATGCTGTTTCCGAAGTTGTAAAAACCTTGACTATACAATCCAAGACAGTTCTTCTGAGCGTCATATTAAATAAAGATGAAGGGCTGAATCCGATGACAACCGGGGATGTCTTCACGAAATACAAATTCATATGCGAAGTCATCGGACAATCTGCGCTTTCCCAAAGAAGGGTTGCAGGTCTGATTTCTGAACTGGATATGCTTGGAATCGTCCATGCAAGGGTCAAATCCTTCGGAAGAGCCGGTCGTACGAGGGAAATTGAACTCAGCACCCCAAAAGAAATTGTCAACATGATAAAATCCGATGATGCTTTCAAAGATTATTGGATGTACAAGCCTCCGAAACAGAAGACTTTCTTCTGATTCCATAGGAAAAATTCTTTCATTGCCGCTTTGAATTGAGCAAACTGATTTCGTTCGGTTCAAAGCGTGTTTTATCTTATTCATCATTCTGTTTTTCACTCTTTTCAACGCTTATTTTCCTTCTTTCCTATCCCTTTCCTCGTATTTTCCTGTCTGTCTACGATTGCCCATATCTTTTTTTCTGGTTCCAGTGGAAATGGAGGGGTGGGGGCCTTTGCCATAAGCATAGTATTATTTCGTCAGGATTGGATATGGCATCCATGGGAAAATTATCCGCTTATCTCCGTAATGAAACTCCATTTGTAGCAATATACCACGTTCCAGAAGCTCCAGAAGGATCTGAATCTCCTGATGAGAGCATCCATTGCGTTTTCAAGTCCATGTTCATTCCTGCTTTAAAAGGACATACCATCGCGGCCCGCAAGGATCAGATGGGTTGCGGCGGTTCGCACAACGGTCTGGGAATGGGCGGCGAATCCGATCGCAAAGACCTTTCATTCATCTATTCCACCGGTCTGAATGACAGGCCCGGTGCTGGTTTTTATCGTGATCCTGAGATCGCATCCGCTTCTCTTGGTTTCATGAAGGCTTATGGCACCGGGAATGACTATTGCGTCATGGAACCTCTGGATAAGGCGGAATCCAGGGGAGCTCCCATAGAAGTTGTGGCGATCCTCACCGACAACGTTCGCATTTCCGCGCTTTCCACTCTCATCGGTTACGATCGCGCTCCCGGCCCTCATGTGCACATGGTCCATGCTTTCGCTTGCGAGGAATTGTACGCGCTTCCCAAAGCCGAAAGCGAGAAAGGGACTCAGGATGCGTTCTTGGGGGCAACCGAACTGTATGTCAGGAAGTTTGTGCGTCCGGAGGAGATGACCTTCGCAGTTCCGTATGAAGCGTACAAAAGAATGGAATCGAACGCTGACAAGACATTCCTGGCGAATGGCAGGTGGGAGAAGGCATTGGGAGACCTCCAGGAAAACCATTCCTGCTGCATGTAAGAACTTTCTTAATGGTTCCATAGGGGCGGGATTGTTTTACCCGTCCCATAGATCCTATTTTTATTCGTTTTTCCATCTTCTCGCCTGCCAAATTATGTCTATTATGACCATGGATGCTATCACGAGCGTCAGAAGCATCGCGAGAGATGGCACGCTGTTCGGAACGTAGGTGAGGTTGCTGTTCCCTTTGATGAGGAGTTTTATGGTTCCGAGCCACGGAAGCTCCAATATCGGGACGGATTTTATTTCGCTGTAAGATATCGGATGCCCTATTATCCCGGATGCCTGATCGAAACTGAGGTTGGTCTTCGGGTTGTCGCCCAATGTAAGGTATCCGCTGTTCTTCCCCAAGTTGGAGAGATTGATTGATACAGTTTTTTTGGATTGGGTTATATCCACGAAAGTGAGGGTTCCGGTCAGATCGGTATAGTCTGACCCATTGCTGCTGTACCAGGTGCCCTTATAATTCTCGAGTTCCGGGGAGCTCCATTTTTTCGTGTTGGAATCCCATTCCAACCAGACTATCGCTCTGTGGATCACCGGATTATAATTCACATTCCTTTCGTAAATGATGACCGATCCGTAATCTCCGAACGAGGAATATCCGATCTGGGTGCCTTCTACATAGCTTTGGATGTCTGAATTTGACTTGTTTTTCACGACGACGATGTCCCCGGTGTCTATGCATCCGATCTGGGATCTTTCATTGTCGTGCTGCATGCTTTGGGACATCACCACGCTGAACGGGGTGTTCATTCCCGTGTATGCTATGAGCGCGGCGTATCCGACGACTATTATCAGCAACGCTATTCCGATGGCCATTATCGTCTTCTTGTTCTCGCTCTTCACGCCTCTCCCCATGGTGTGCGGGTATAAACACATGGCGAATATTGCATCGATTTCATTCGGATTTCCGGGTTTATATATGGCATCGCGTATTAGCTGTCATGGCAAGGCCCACCAACGACGAGTATTTCATGAGCATGGCAAAGTTGGTAGCCAGCAGATCCACATGCATCAGGAGGCAGGTAGGCGCCGTCATCGTCAAGGATAAGAGGGTGCTTTCCACAGGCTATAACGGATCCCCCAAAGGGACGCGCCATTGCGAAGAGCTTGGATGCATAAGGGAGCAGCTTCATGTCCCTTCCGGAACTAGGCATGAGCTCTGCAGAGGCGTCCACGCAGAACAGAACGCAGTCATCCAGGCGGCATATTTCGGCACCAGCGTGAACGGCGGCACACTTTACACGACGACTTATCCCTGCTCCATGTGCGCCAAGATAATAATCAACGCTGGGATCAGAGAGATAGTGTACGACGAGGGCTATGTCGACGATCTTTCCAACCAGATACTGTCCGAAACAAACATCATCGTCCGCAGATACGAAGTCCGATGACGTTTTCAATCAATGGTGTATTTTTTTCTTCCACAGATTTTTTCTCATTTTGAGATATAAACCTTTTCTAAACTCTTTATAATTGAATTATTAATTGATTTGATGGCACTAACATTAAGTATATCCCCCCGATTACCTCAATTAGGGTCGGGGAGAGTAATATGAGCCGAACTGACATACTTTCGGAAATTAAGCGGGCGGAACAGAAAGCTGACGACATCATGAACGATGCCGAAGCTCTGAGAAAAACCGCCATCGCTGACGCTCGCAGAGACTCTGTAAAAAAGATTCAGGATGCTGAGGCCGAATGCCGCAGCTCTTTTGAATCCGCGATCACCGCAGCCAAAGTGAAACTCGAGGCCGAACGTTCCAACCTTCTCAAAGACGGTAATGCGGCGGCGGCAGCGATTGAGCAGAGAGCGACGGTGAAAATGCAGGAAGTAAAAGATTTTCTCTTCAAAGAATTCGAGAGGACCTTAAATGTCACTTCCTGAGCCGATGAGTAGGATTGTGATCGTGGGTACCAAATCTCACATGGACGAGGCTATCGACGCCTTGTACGATGCGGGGGCTATCCACCTGATCGATCATACTGTCGACGCGGATGAAGGTTTCACCCTCGGGGTTCCCCGTCCATACGCATCTAAAGCATCCGAAAGGCTGCTGAAAGTGCGCGCGATGGAGAAGGATCTTGGTATCACGAAAAAAACGCGCACCAATCCTATCCCCGAGTCTGAAATAAAGAGCCGGATATCATCGGACAGCGTCGAGCTTGCTGAGGATGAGATTTTCTCTGTCACCAGCAAGAAGAATGATCTCAATCAGAGAATCACTGAGCTGAACGCTACCAAGAAGAATCTTGAGCTTCTATCCAAACTCGATATCGACCTCGATATGTACTCAGGCTACCTGAGCATATTCTCGATGGTCGGAACCGTCGCCGCCGATCCCACCCCTCTTCTCGCCGATATACCCTGCGAAGTCTATGTCAACGGGATTTCCAAGAAGGAGGATGGCGTCGCCGCAGTTTTCGCCAAGAACGAGGACAGGGACAAAGTCTTGTCTGCGCTCGCGAACTGCGATTTCTCCGAGATCACGGTCCCCGAAGGGAAGACCGGCTCCGCTTCTGCGGCGCTCGCGAACGTAGATTCCGAGCTTGCCAACGTCCAGGCGGAACTCGAGAAAGTCGAGGGAGAGCTCAACGCGCTTCTTGAGAAACACAAAGATTTCCTCAAAGCTTCTGAGGAAGAACTATCCATTGAAGTTGAGAAAGGCGAGATCCCCGTGAGGCTCGCCGCCAGCGATTACTCCTTCGTCGCAGACGCTTGGGTGCCCACCAAAAAGGCCGAATCCATCAAGATCGCGCTTGAATCCAAGGTGGAAGGCACTTACGTCGAGATCCTGGAGAACCGCGGCAGATCGATGAAAGAGGTTGAAGATGCAGAGGACAGATTCAAAGAGGTCCCCACCAAATTCAACAACGGAAGAATAGTGAAGGAATTCCAGTATCCGACGAAGCTCATGTCGGTTCCGAAGTATCAGGAGATTGATCCTTCTGTGCTCATAGCGATTTTCCTTCCGTTGTTCTTCGGAATGATGATCGGTGATGTCGGCTATTCCATCCCGTTCATAATACTTGGTGCTTACGGACTCAAAGTCACGCACCACAAAGATTGGCGCGCCATCGCCACCGTCCTGTTCTTCGGAGGAATCTGGGCATTCATCTTCGGATTCTTCTTCTATGGCGAATGCTTAGGAATGCACTTCATAGGCGAACAGGAAGGCGTGGAATACACATGGGAATATCTGTTAGGTCTTGACCACCTTCCGAACTTCTTCCACGGAATTCTCCCTGGAGGCGAAGGTGTCCATAAATTGGGTTCTGATTGGATCGGATTCCAGCTCAAACTCTCTGTCTACATCGGTATCTGCCACCTTCTGTTGGCGTACTGCTGCGCAGTCTACAACAAGACCCTCCAGCATGGATTCAAAGCCGCATTCAAAGAGAAGGGCGGATGGGTCCTCAGCTTCCTCGGCATGGTCTTCATATGCTATGCGCTTGCGATGCTGCTCATCTACAAGCTTCCGTTGGACGGCCTCCTTGTCTATCTGGCAATCGGCGCCGTGCTCCTCATAATAGGCATCGTCCTCAACCTTCCCCACGAAGGGATGCAGGCGGTCATGGAGCTTCCCGGAATCGTAGGTGGTATCCTTTCCTACACTCGTATAGCCGCAATAGGAATGTCAAAAGCAGGAATGGCTCTTGCTTTCAACTATATCTGCATCGGAATGATCTATCCAGGTCTCGGCGGGGGAATCTTGGCGCTCGTAGTGACGTTCGCCCTGTTCGCGTTCCTCCATCTGATGATTTGGACCCTCGGAATCCTTTCCGCAGGACTTCACTCTCTCAGGTTGCAGTTCGTCGAGCTTATGGTTAAGTTCTTCGACGGCGGCGGAGTCGAGTACAATCCCCTTAAAATCAAACGCGTGAAAACCACTTCCGAACCCAGCAAAAACAAAGCATAAAGAGGTATCATAAATGGCAGCAGCAGAAGCAGCAGGACTCATCGCAGTTGGAGCAGGACTTGCAGTCGGACTTACCGGTCTCGGAGCAGGTATCGCGGAAGGAAACGTCGGAGCCGCCGCAGTCGGAGCCATCACCGAGGACGCAAGCCTTTTCGGTAAATCCATGATCTTCATGGTTCTTCCTGAGACCATCGTCATCTTCGGACTGGTTATTTCCATCCTTGCTATCTTCGTGATGTGAGCCCGCCAAGAGGTAATCTCATGGCAGCATTAGCAAACGTCACTCAGGAGATCCTCAAAACCGCAGAGGACGCGGCCAGCAGCGTGAAGGCTCAGGCCGAACAGGAGATCGCTAAGATCGCCGCCGATGCGGATTCGAAGATCGCTGAGCTTGTGGGCAGAGAGGCCAAGAAGCGCGATGAGGAGATTGACCGTCTCAAGCGCCAGGAGATCTCCAGCGCTGAACTCGAGAGCAAGAAGATCGTCCTCGCCAAGAAGAAGGACGTCCTCGCGAAAGCTTTCGACCAGACTCTCGCCGACCTTGAGAACGCTCCCAGGGATAAGAAGCTGGAGCAGTACAAGGCCATGGTGAAGAAGGTCAAGGACATCATCCCCAACCCTAAGGCGGTAATGTCCAAGAACGAAGACTTCACCGCAGAAGAGCTTGGCGTGTCCTCGGTCTCCAAAGACAGCAGGATAAAATCCGGTCTCATCCTCCAGAGCGAGGATGGGCAGGTCGAAGTGGATATGCAATATTCCACCTTGCTCCAGTCCATTTGGAACCGCGAGATCAAGACTGTGTCGAACATTCTCTTCGGGTGAGGAAGATGTTCAAGCGCAGTGTAAGGAAAGGAAACTACGAGTACACCGTAACCAGGGTCAAAGCGAAGAAGTCGAAGCTTCTCCGCGAGGAAGATTACGACAAGATGATCCAGATGAGCCTGCCCGAGATCTCCCGTTACATAAGCGAAGCCGGCTACCAGAAAGAGATAGCCGATCTCGCCGGGAAATACTCCGACATAGCCTTGGTAGAGCATGCTACCTATCAGAACATGGCCAACGTGTTCAAGAGCATCCTCGGAGCCTCCCAGGGAGAGCTGGCCACCATGGTCGGTTCCTATCTCGAGAAATGGGACATCTGGAACCTGAAGGTCATTCTCCGCGGGAAATCGTACGGACTCGACGCCGAAGGGATGAGAGAGGATTTCGTCCCCGCAGGGAAAGTCGACGCCGCCGATCTGGAAAAGCTCCTTTCGCTCGATTCCATCGACGATGTGCTCAACGAGTACAGCAAAGTGGGAAAGGTGAAATTCCCTCCTGAGGTCATTTCCGAGTACAAAGAGACTCAGAACCTTGGCGTCATCGAGGATTTCCTCGACAAATACCACTATCAGAGACTGCTCGACAGCATCAATCCCTACACGCGGCCTACCAAGATCTTCCTTGACTACATCAGGAAGGATATCGACGTGGTGAACCTCAGGACGATCATGAAGCTCAAGTCGGAAGGCATAACCGGCGATCAGGCGATGAAATACTTCATCCCCGGTGGGATGCAGATCGATTCGAAGTTCGCGCAGGTGCTTGCCAACGCTGAGACAGTCAGCGCGGCCGCCGGCGACATGTCCCGTCTGGAGGTTTTCGAGGACTACATCAAACCGGTCCTCGATACCGACAGCACCACCAACAAAGCCGTCGTCTCCGCCATCAAGAAGTATCAGGGGGATCAGGCCAACAAGATGGCCCATATGTATCCTCTTTCGGTCCTTCCCGTCATCGACTTCATGGTCCACAAAGAGACCGAAGTCAGGAACATCAGGATCGTTGCGAGAGGCGTCGACGGAGGCCTCAGCAGAGAGACCATAAAAGGATTGCTGGTGATCTGATGGAGATAGCAGTCATCGGAAGCGAAGATTTCGTACTTGGATTCAGGCTAGCAGGAATCAGGCGCGTATTTGTCGCGAATTCAGACAATTACCAAGACATAATGCTGGAGGCAATGGCCCAGCCAACAATAGGTATCCTTGCAGTGGATGCAAAGGACCTCGACAATCTCTCCTACACCGTCAGGCAGAAGGTATCGGATTCGATCCAGCCTGTCGTGGTGCCTGTCGGAGGCGACGAGAGCGATCTCCGCGAGAAGGTCAAGAGAGCGATTGGCGTTGATTTATACAAAAACGAGGATGAATAAATGAGCACTGAAGGTGTAATTTACAGGGTCGCCGGACCTGTCGTGACCGCCACCGGTATCTCCCCCAAAATGTACGATGTCGTGCACGTCGGGGACGAGCAGCTGATGGGCGAAGTCATCAAGATCATCGGCGAGTACTCTATCATCCAGGTTTACGAAGATACCGACGGCATAAAACCCGGAGAGCCCGTCACCAACACCGGCAGGCCTCTTTCGGTCGAGCTCGGTCCTGGCCTTCTCACCTCCGTTTACGACGGAATCCAGAGGCCTCTCCCCATTCTCAGGGAGAAAATGGGCGACTTCATCTACCGTGGTGTCTCCGCACCTGGTCTTGACCACGACAAAAAATGGGAGTTCGTCGCCACCGCTAAAGCAGGCGACATCGTCTCTGAAGGTCAGGTCATCGGAACCGTGCAGGAAGGACCTATCCTCCACAAGATTCTGGTTCCCATCGGAATAAAGAACGCGAAGATCGAGAGGATCAGCGGCGGATTCTACACCATCGACGAGACCGTCGCCGTCATCGGCGGAAGGGACATCCCCATGGTGCAGTACTGGCCCGTCCGTAACGCCAGGCCTGTCATCGAGAAATACCAGCCTGACATACCTCTGGTCACCGGGCTTCGTGTCCTCGACACCATGTTCCCCCTCGCGAAGGGAGGAGCCGCAGCCATCCCCGGAGCGTTCGGAACCGGGAAGACCGTCACCCAGCAGTCCCTTGCCAAGTACTCCGATGCCGACATCGTCGTCTACATCGGATGCGGAGAGCGCGGAAACGAGATGACCGAAGTTCTGACCGAATTCCCCGCTCTGAAAGACCCCAGGACCGGAGAGTCGCTGATGAAGAGGACCGTCCTCATCGCCAACACCTCCAACATGCCTGTGGCGGCCCGTGAGGCTTCCGTCTACACCGGAATGACCATCGCCGAGTACTTCAGAGACATGGGATACAACGTGGCTCTCATGGCCGATTCCACCTCCAGGTGGGCAGAGGCCATGCGTGAGATCTCGTCCAGGCTCGAAGAGATGCCCGGAGAAGAGGGATACCCCGCATACCTTGCAGGACGTCTCTCCGAGTTCTACGAGCGTGCCGCGCGTGTCAAAGCGCTCTGCGGCCAGGACGGATCCGTCTCGGTCATCGGAGCGGTTTCGCCTCCTGGCGGCGACCTGTCCGAACCTGTCACTCAGAACACCCTCCGTATCGTCCGTGTCTTCTGGGCTCTGGACACCAAGCTGAGGGAGAGAAGGCACTTCCCCACCATCAACTGGCTCACTTCGTACACCATGTACGACAGGCAGCTCTCCGAGTGGTTCAAATCCAACGTGGCCGACGACTTCATCGACCTCAAAGGATGGGCCATGAAGACCCTGCAGAAAGAGTCCGAACTTCAGGAAGTCGTTCAGATGGTCGGTTCCGACTCCCTGCCCGACGAGCAGAAGATCACCCTCGAGATCTCCAAGATGATCCGTGAGATCTTCCTCCAGCAGAACGCATACCACCCCGTGGACTGCTTCTGCCCGCTCCCCAGGCAGTACAGGATGCTCACTCTGATCAAGAAATACTCCGACATGGCGGACAAAGCCCTCGCCTCCGGCGCGCAGGTCGACAAGATCGTGCACCTTCCCGTCAGGACCAGGTTCAACCAGGCCAAATACGAGGACAACGTCGACGCCGAGCTGGATGCCGTATCTGCGGACATGGACAAGCAGTTCGCGGAGATTGGAGCGTGATTCTTATGGCAGACATATCCAAAGAGTACAAGACAATCTCCCAGATCGCCGGGCCTCTCGTGTACGTCAAGAACACCGAGCCCGTCGGATACAAAGAGATGGTCAACATCAGGCTCTCCGACGGAAGCATGAGGAGAGGCCAGGTTCTCGATTCCTCCGGCGACATCGTCGTCGTCCAGGTTTTCGAGGGGACCACCGGTATCGACAGGGATGCGTCCGTCCGTTTCCTCGGCGAGACCATGAAGATGCCCGTTTCGAAGGACATGCTCGGAAGGATCCTCTCCGGATCCGGAAAGCCCCTCGACGGAGGAGCTGACATCGTCCCCGAAGACGAGCGCGACATCATGGGTGCGGCTATCAACCCCTGGGCAAGGGACAGCCCGTCCGACTTCATCCAGACCGGTATCTCCACCATCGACGGTATGAACACCCTGGTCAGGGGACAGAAACTGCCTATCTTCTCCGCGTCGGGTCTTCCCCACAACGAGATCGCGCTTCAGATCGCGAGGCAGGCAAAGGTCCGCGGAGAGAACGAGGAGTTCGCCGTCGTGTTCATCGCCATGGGTATCACCAACGAGGAGAAGCAGATGTTCATGACCGAGTTCGAGAGGACCGGAGCGCTGAAGAACGCAGTGGTCTTCCTCAACTTGGCAGACGACCCTGCCGTCGAGCGTACCCTCACTCCCCGTCTCGGTCTCACCACCGCGGAGTACATGGCATTCGACCTCGGCATGCAGGTGCTGGTCATCATGACCGACATCACCAACTACTGCGAGGCTCTCCGTCAGATCGGAGCCGCCCGTGAGGAAGTGCCCGGAAGGCGTGGATATCCCGGTTACATGTACACCGATCTTGCCCAGCTCTACGAGCGTGCGGGAAGGATCAAAGGGAAGAAAGGATCTATCACCCAGATCCCCATCCTGTCCATGCCCGGAGGAGACATCACCCACCCGATCCCCGACCTTTCCGGTTACATCACCGAAGGCCAGATCGTTCTGTCGATGGATCTCCACAGGAACGGTATCTATCCCCCGATCAACGTTTCCTCGTCCCTCAGCAGGCTGATGGGAGGAGGAACCGGAGAGGGCAAGACCCGTGAGGACCACAAAGGGGTCTCCGACCAGCTCTACGCCTCGTACGCAGAAGGTAAGGATCTCCGCGGTCTCGTGGCCATCGTCGGTAAGGATTCGCTTTCCGAGATGGACAGGAAACTCCTGGACTTCGCCGACGTCTTCGAGGACCGCTTCGTCCGCCAGGGATCCGAAGAGGACCGTTCGATTGAGGAGACCCTCGACCTCGGATGGAACCTTCTCACCACCCTCGACCTCGAGCAGATCACGAAGATCGGCCGTAAGTACATCGAGAAGTACATGCCCAAGAAGGAGTGATCCCCATGGGAGCGCACGATGTCACCCCCAACCGTTCGGTCCTTCTCCAGCTGAAGAACAAGATCAAGCTGACCGAAGGCGGCCACAAAATTCTCAAGATGAAGAGGGACGGCCTCATCATCGAGTTCTTCGAGGTCCTGGAGAAAGCCAAGCAGATGCGCGCGGGAGTATCATCCGACTACGAGTCTGCGATGGAGAAGATCAACATCGCCTCCACGGTCAAGGGAGAGATCGCAGTGAAATCCGCGGCTTACGCCCTGAAGGCGGATCCGCAGGTGAAGCTGAGCAGCAAAAGCATCATGGGAATGGTCGTCCCCAAAGTCGAAGCCGAAAGCATCCACACGAAGATTGTCGACAGGGGATACGGTGTCATCACTACCTCCTCGTACATCGAGGATGCGGCGGTCGCGTTCGAGAAGCTTCTCGACACGATCGTCCGCGCGGCCGAAGTCGAGACCACCATGAAGAAGCTGCTGGACGAGATCGAGAAGACCAAGAGAAGGGTCAACGCCCTGGAATTCAAGATCATCCCCGAGCTCAAAGAGTCGGAGAGGTTCGTAAAGTTCAGCCTCGAAGAGATGGACAGAGAGAACACCACCCGTCTCAAGCACCTGAAGAAGGAGTGACGATGAAATCGCTCGAAGAGCGCGCAGAAGAGATCCGCGACGATCCGAAGAAGCTGAAAAGGGCCTTCACGATCGTCTGGGTCGCCGCTTATTCGATGCTGATACTCGGAGTCATAATCATACTCGCTGTGCTGCTCAGCGAGCATGTCTTCAACTGAAACCGTTTCCGCCTCCCGGCGCTCCTGACGGCCCGGGAAGGCGGATTTTTTCTGATTCAAGCGATATCCCATTCGACGGTTACCGTCTCGGAGATCTCGATATCTTCCGGCTCGAAATCCACGTTGTATGCCATGTCGTCCAGGCATTCCTCGGCGTTCGCCCTGCACCCCATGGCTTTCATCATCGGCCTTATGGGCTCCGGGCCTCCGATCGACCTTATGCCCAATATGCTGGCTCCGGAGGCTTCAGCCATGATCTCAGCGCGCTTCCTGGCGGTTTCTATGGCTTTCTTCAGGGCTTCCGTGCGGGCCTCCTCGAGTTCCGTCGATTGGAACGAGAATCTGATTCTGGGCGCGCATCCGCACCTCGATATGCTGTACAGTGCCTTCCCCAGGACGGAGTTGTCGATCGGGAATTCGAAGCACAGGGACTGGACGTATTCGTAGCCTTTGAAGACCTCCCTGTATTCGTTGTTCCCTACCTTCACGTTCTCGTATCTCGGGTCTATCCTGAAATCTGTGGTCTTGAGGGATTCCCTCTTCAGGCCTATCTTTTCCAGGACGTCCTTGATTTCGTTTCCATTGGAAACCGAAGCGTCGAAAGCTTCGGAATATTCCTTCTTGATTCCCGAGATCGTGAGGTCGATCCTGGTCGTATCCGGTTTGGCGGTCGCTCTTCCGGTCGCTGTAGCGCTCATTATCCCCATATCCGCGGGAATGGCGTCCGGCGTTCTTATCTATGTCGAAGAACCCCTCAATTTCCACTGGAAAAAGATCGTCTCATGAAATTGTGCATCAGAACCGATCCGTCTCCGAGGTCTACCACAGGCATTATCGCCGGGTCCGGGATGAAATTGTGCATCTTCTGGTATTCGGTCTGGCTCTGCCAGGTGGATGCGTTGATCATCCTGATGCCGTTGTATATCTCCTGCCCTGCGCCGTGCACATGGCCCGAGACGAAGATCTCCGGCACATATTCCATGACCAGATAATCTCTTTTTTCGGGTGCGAGAGCGTTCCTCTGGCCGTAGATCGGGGCGAGATGGCGGGTCTTGCACATGGACCGCATGACTTTCAGGGGATCGTCATAGCTCATGCCGCGCACCCCTGCGATCCAGTCGTCCATGCTCTTCCCATGGTAGGTGAGAACCGTTCTGCCTTCCACGCTGAGATACACGGGGTTGCCGAGCATCAGGACATCGGAATCGAACGCTCCGGTGAATTTCTTGTTTAAAGCGGGCTGGGGCTCGGCCAGGCGGGCTGCGTCATGGTTTCCTGGGTGAATAACCATCTTTATTCCGTCGGGGATGTCTTTCAGATATTCCGCGAGCTTTTCGTACTGCTCATAGATGTCCGCGATGATGAGTTCCTTGTCCTGATCCGGGAACACGCCTATGCCATCCACGACGTCCCCCGGGAACACCAGATAATTTATGTCGTTCTTTTCGGCGTTGGCTCTGAGCCAAGACGTCATCCTCTTCCATGCGGGCTCAAGGAATGTTGTGCTGCCTACGTGGACGTCGGAGAGGAAAGCGATTTTCGAGGTCTGGTCCCCCGGCTCCCACGCGTTGCCCTTGGGCACATCCGGCCAGATTATCTTGTCGGCTATGAAGAGATCTTTGCTTTTCCCGGTGGATTTTATTGCTACGCCGATGACCTCGTCATCGATCAGGAGCTCGTCGATCAGGGGCGAATCCTTGGAGACCAGTATTTTGGCCGTGTCGGTGTCGTCCTCCACGGACAGCATGATGTGCCCGTTCTTCGTGGTGCTTTTTTCATATATCATGACGACCACGTGGCAGTCCCTGTTCATCGTCTTGGCTTTCTCGAGGCTTACCGCATAGGCCATCTCCCTGTTTTTCATCAGGATTTTTTTCAGGGATTGGAATCTGCTCATCATCAGGTTCGCGAAATCGTTTATCTTCCCTTCGCAGGTGGATTCTCCGGTGACATCGGTCCCGCCTATCACATGGATGTCCGGAGTGAATCTGTTCCTGGGCTTCGTTTCCTTCGGGGATTGGAACATTATGCTGTCGCCGGCGATGCAATCCATGATGTCTTTTTTGCTGACGAAAACCATGTCCGAAGCCAGATGGGAGAATACGGTATTCGTGAATGCCATGGGGTCGCTGTTGGACAGGATCATCTCCATAGCGTCCGGAGAGAAAAGGATCTTTCTCTTAGCAGCCTCGGAAAGGATCTCCGCCTTCATGATTGGTGATTTGCCGTAATCTATATTTGAGTTGGCACCGGCCGCGTCGGAGCTTCACCGTCATGGAGGAGTCAGCACTATGAGGCCGCGTTATTCCCGCGAAGCGAAGGGGAAATGATGGGCCAGAAATGGTTTCCCAGCGGTCTGATATCGGCAAGAATTATCCTTCCCGATGATTATAAATTCATAAACAGATACGAATCCCATGGGGCACATCTGCGATATCAAAGTGAATGAGATCTGGCGCATGATAGCTGTCGCCGCTATAGTCATGGCCGCGGCTGCGCTAATAGTAGCCACGCAATCGGACGGCTCGGAAGGGGCCCAATCCGGCAGATGCGGGGCCGATCTCACTTGGGAGCTTGACGACGATGGGAACCTGACCATCTCCGGCAGCGGTATGATGTCTGACAATACTTGGAAAGAACTCAATTTCTGGCCTTGGGTCGATGAAGTGAAGTCTGTGCGTTTCGAAGGCTCAGTCACGACTATTGGCGGTTATGCATTCTTGGGTTGCACTTCGTTGGTCTCCGTGGACATCCCAGACTCGGTTCACAGCATCCTATGGGGCGCATTCTACGGATGCACTTCGTTGGTCTCCGTGGATATCCCAGATTCGGTAACCACCATTTCACAGAAGGCATTCTACGGATGCACTTCGTTGGTCTCCGTGGATATCGGGAACTCGGTCGAATCTATCGAATGGGATGCGTTCCACGGCTGCACTTCTTTGTCTTCCGTGTCCATCCCCGACTCGGTCATTCATATCAGAGACAATGCGTTCTACGATTGCACTTCGTTGGTCTCCGTGGACATCGGGAGCTCGGCAGTGGACATCGGAAGTTCCGCATTTTACAACTGCGTCTCATTGGTATCTGTGTCCATCCCCGACTCGGTCACCCTCATTATGGACAAGGCGTTCTACGGCTGCAATAAAATCAAATCTGTGTATTTGCGGGGTGTCATAACTGTTCAGGTAAAGGCATTCGCCAGATGCACATCTTTGGCCTCCATCAGCTTCGGAGACTCTCTGAGTGACATACAGTCGTATGCTTTTTACGGGTGTACCTCCCTTTCCAAAGTGAATTTCCCGGATTCTCTGGCAACGATAGAACAGGCAGCGTTCGGCGGGATCAGATTTCTGGATGAGAACGGGAACGAACTCCCCCACACTGCAAGCAGTCTCGGGGGATTCGCTTACGAAGGCCATGGCGGCGTGTTGAAGCGGACCGGAGCATTATTCGCCTCCGATGGGTTGCTGTTCAGGCTCGATCGGCTAGGAGACGCGGATGTAACTCTGGTAGGCTTTTCCGAGCCAGCGGCCTATCTGTCAATCCCCGCGTCAGTATCCTATGGGGAGAAGGACTATTATGTCTCCGGCATAGGGTCGCGCGCTTTCAACAGACTCGCTGAACTGGTCTTCGTCTCCATCCCGGACTCGGTCACGGCCATCGGGAATCAGGCGTTCGCGGAGTGCACCTCCCTTGAATCCGTCTCCATCCCGGACTCGGTCACGGCCATCGGGGAGTACGCATTCTACGGGTGCACCTCGTTGGTCTCTGTGGACATTCCAGACTCGGTCACGGTCATCAATGAAGGAACGTTCCACGGTTGCTCCTCTCTGACCTCCGTCTCCATCCCGGACTCGGTCACATCGATTGGATATAGTGCGTTTTACAGATGCACCTCCCTGTCCTCCGTCTCCATCCCGGACTCGGTCACGGCCATCGGGAATCAGGCGTTCGCGATGTGCACTTCACTTGCCTCCGTGAATCTTGGAAGCTCATTGACATCTATTGGCTACGGCGTATTCTCGAGGTGCACCTCCCTGTCCTCCGTCTCCATCCCGGACTCGGTCACGACAATCGATCTATATGCGTTCTATATGTGTCCATCCTTGGCCTCTGTCTCCATCCCGGACTCGGTCACGTCCATCGGAAAAAATGCGTTCAATGAGATCAGTTTCCTGGACGAGAAGGGGAACGTTCTTCCGCATACGCCGGAAGGCCTCAGAGGGTACGCTTACGAAGGCCATGGCGGCGTGCTGATGCGTGTGGCGGGCTTAGTATTCGTATCCGACGGGTTTGTGTTCAAGCTCAATTGGTCCAGCAGCACGGATGTCACCCTGGTCAGCTGTTCCGAGCAGATGGCTAATCTTACGGTCCCTGCAGCGGTATCCAACAACGGGAAGAGTTATCCAGTCTCCGGCATAGGATCCAAAGCTTTTTACGGGCTCGCCGAACTGGTGTCCCTGTCCATCGGAAGCTCGGTGGAGACCATAGGCGAGTATGCGTTCGAGAATTGCACGTCTCTGTCTTCCATTGCCTTTGGCGACTCGGTAAAAACCATCGGAAGGGGGGCGTTCAAAGGTTGCACTTCCCTGTCCTCTGTCTCCATCCCGGACTCGGTCACGGCCATCGGAGATGATGCGTTCTGCGGCTGCAGTTCTCTTGTTTCCGTAGAGATCGGAAGCTCGGCAGAGTCTATCGGGGCCTCTGCATTTTACGGCTGCACCTCCCTGGCCTACGCAGTCATCGGGAGTTCAGTCGAGCACATCGGGGCATACGCGTTCTACGGTTGCGATTCCCTTGTCTCTGCGGACCTCGGAAGCGTATCCGAGATAGGCATGAAGGCGTTCGCCCGCTGCGGGTCGCTGGAAACCGTCAGCTTCGGCGGTTCCCTCGGGGAGATAGCGCCGTACTCGTTCTTCGGGTGCGGTTCCCTTGCCTCCGTATCCATTCCGGACTCGGTTGCGTCCGTAGGGAAGAGCGCGTTCAGCGGGTGCAAAGCGCTTATCAGCGTGATCATCCCGGGCTCTGTGGCCTCCATAGGCGAGAACGCATTCTACGGGATCAGGTTCCTGGATGAGAGGGGGGATGCTTTAGACTGCACGGCGGCCGGTCTGAGCGGATATGCGTACGAGGGGCGTTGCTGCGTTCTCCAGCGCGTGGCGGACGGCTTCACGTTCGTTTCCGGCGGTCTGGTATACAAGGTGGACTGGTCCGGCGATGCGGACGCGACTCTCGTCGGCTTCTCCGAGCCGATGGCGAATCTTGCGGTCCCGGCCTCGGTGTCCTACGGTGGAAAGGATTATCCTGTCACTGAGATAGGCCCCAAGGCCTTCTACGGCCTCGCAGAGCTGGTATCCGCCGATCTGGGGAGTGTAACCGAGATAGGCATGAAGGCGTTCGCCCGCTGCCCCGCGCTGGAAACCATCGACTTCGGGGATTCCTTGAGGTCGGTGGGAGGGTATGCGTTCTACGCATGCGATTCTCTCGCATCCGTGTCTATTCCGGATTCCGCGGTGTCCATCGGGAAGTGTGCGTTCTCGCTGTGCGGATCCCTTGGGGAATTAGTGATTCCAGATTCGGTGGGGACTGTCGCCTATCGCGCGTTCTGCGGATGCACGTCGCTGGCTTCGGTGGCCGTCGGAAGCTCGGTGGAGACCGTAGGCGACCAGGCGTTCTTCGACCTCAGATTCTTCGACGAAAACGGAAAGAGGCTGCCTGCGACCGCAGATGCCCTTGCCGGCTATCTGTACGTAGGAGACGGCGACGGGCGGCTGTTCCGTTCCGCAGCCTGACGGGACCTCCCGCCGGCCAGAACCACAAACGGGGCCCTTCCAGCAGGGTCCCGTCTTCACTTTCTTCCTCGATCGCATCTCGTCTTCCTCATCCCCTGCGGCCGCTTCTGATACCGGCTCGGTCGTCTGGGCCCGGATCCAGGCCGTCGCGATATACCGCGCAGTTTCTGATGTCAGCCCGGCCACTGCGCAGAGAGGGGCGCTTCGTACCGGTCTGATATCGGCAAGAATTGCCCTGCTTGACAATTATAAGTCGAGTAAGAGGGGCCCTTACTTGACTTAATAAAAAACATATGTCCCATTCCGTCGTCACCGAGACTTTCATATTCTGCCAGCTATCTGTATGAAGGAGTCGGCGACGGGAGGCTTTCTGCTTCGCGGTCCAAGAGAATCTCGGGCGGATACCCACCCGGTAAAGGCGCTGGTTCAGACCTTGTAAAGGGCCTGCACCAGCGTTTTGATAGGTATGGATCCGCCCGTCAGGCGGTGGAGCGGTACATCCTCCCGTCCCCTGCACCCACATAAAGATAGCCAGCGAGGGCCTCTGCGGTCGCCGGCAGTCTCTTTCCGCTTTCATCGCAGAATGCGATGTCGAAGAACGCCTGATAGCCGATGGAACTTACGGAGCTTCCGATGGCTACGCTAGACAGAGATGTGCACAGACAGAACGCGTACCTTCCGATGGACACCGTGGAATCTGGGATGGCGACGGAAGCCAGGGAATCGCACGCGTAGAACGCATACCCTCCCACCGACCTCAGGGAATCCCCGAAGTCGACAGTTTCCAGCGAAGAACAGCGGGCGAACGCCTTCATGCCTATTTCTGTTATACTTCCCAGGTCGGCTGATACCAGCTCTGCGAGGCCGTAGAAGGCCTTGGGGCCTATCTCAGTGACAGGATAATCCTTCCCGCCGTAGGACACCGAGGCCGGGACCGCAAGATTCGCCATCGGCTCGGAGAATCCGACAAGAGTCGCGTCTGCATCGCCGGACCAGTCCACCTTGTATACCAGACCGCCGGAGACGAACGTGAAGCCGTCCGCCACGCGCTGGAGCACGCAGCAGCTCCCCTCGTACGCATATCCGCTCAGGCCGGCCGCCGTGCAGTCGAGGACGTTTCCTCTCTCGTCTAGGAACCTGATCCCGTAGAACGCGTTCTCCCCGATGGAGGACACGGAGTCCGGAATGGCTACGCTGGTCAGCGCAGTGCAGCCGCTGAACGCGCTGCGCCCGATGCTCATAACCGAATCGGGGATCTCTGCGGAAGCGAGCGAGGAGCATCCGAAGAAAGCGTACGCTCCTATCTCTCCGAGGGAATCTCCGAAGCTGACGCTTTCCAGCGACCCGCAGCGGGCGAACGCCTTCATCCCTATTTCGGATATGCCTCCCAGATCGGCGGATACCAGATCGGCGAGGCCGTAGAAAGCTTTGGGGCCTATGCCGGAGATTGTGTAGTTCTTGTCCCCGTAGGATACTTCCGCAGGAACTTTCAGATGCGTGATCGGCTTGGTGTAGCTGACAAGGATCACATTCGATTCGATGAACTGGTCCGCCTTGAACACAAGTCCGTCAGAGATGAATGTTGCATCCGTCATGCGCATCAGTACGCCGCCGCTGCCTTCGTAGTCATACCCTCTGAGACTCTCCGGCGTATGGGGGAGATTTTTCCCGCCCTCGTCCAGGAACCTGATCCCGTAGAATGCGTCGCGCCCTATCGCGCTCACGGAGTCCGGGATGTTTATGGATGCAATGGATGTGCAGCCGGAGAACGCAGAATAATCGATGAAAGTCACAGAATCGGGGATGGAAACGGAGGCCAGGGATGTGCATCCGTGGAACGCGCACCACGATATTGATTTGACCGAATCGGGGATTGTGACGGAGGCCAGGGATGTGCAGCCGTAGAACGCGGACTCCCCGATGGACGTTACCGAGTTAGGGATGGTGACGGAGGCCAGGGATGTGCAGCCGTAGAATGCGCTCCACGATATTGATTTGACCGAATCGGGGATTGTGACGGAGGCCAGGGATGTGCATCCGTAGAATGCGCTGGACGATATTGATGTGACCGAGTCAGGGATGGTGACGGAGGCCAGGGATGTGCAGCCGTAGAATGCGCTGGACGATATTGATTTGACCGAATCGGGGATGGTGACGGAGGCCAGGGATGTGCAGCCTCTGAACGCGCTTTCCCCGATGTCCGTGACAGAATCGGGGATGGTGACGGAGGAGAGGGATGTGCAACCCCAGAACGTGCTGTCCCCAATGGACTTGACCGAATCGGGGATGGTGACGGAGGAGAGGGATGTGCAGCCGGAGAACGCATAATCTCCGATGGACTCGACCGAGTTCCCGATGTCTACGGATGACAGGGATGTGCAGCCGTAGAATGCGTTGGTTCCGATGGACCTGACCGAATCGGGGATGGTGACGGAGGCCAGGGATCCGCATCCGTAGAATGCGCTGGATGATATTGATGTGACAGAATCGGGGATCTCAGCGGAGGCCAGGGATCCGCATCCGAAGAAGGCATACGCCCCTATCGCTTTCAGGGAATCGCAGAAGACTACGTTTTCCAGCGATTCGCAGCGGGCGAAGGCCTTCATCCCTATCTTGGAGACGCTCTCCAGGTCGGCGGAGACCAGATCGGTGAGGCCGTAGAAGGCCTTGGGGCCTATGCCGGTAACCGCGTAGTTCTTGCCCCCGTAGGATACTTCCGCAGGAACCGCCAGATGCGCCACCGGCTCGGTATAGCCTACTAGGACGGCATCCGAGCCGCCGGACCGGTCCGGCTGGAACACCAGCCCGTCAGAGACGATTGTTGCATCCGTCATGCGCATCAGCACGCCGCCATGGCCTTCGTAGGTGTATCCACCGAGGCCTTCCGGCGTATGGGGGAGAATGGCCCCGTTCTCATCCATGAATGTGATCCCACGGAAAGCATCCTGCCCCATCTTTTTCAGGGAGCCAGGGATATGCACGCTGGAAAGCGAGGTACAATTAAGGAATGCTTCCGCTCCGACGGTAGTTACCGTATCGGGGATGGCGACGGAGGCCAGGGATGTGCAGCCAGCGAACGCGGACCCCCCGATGGACTTGACCGAATCGGGGATGGCGACGGAGGCCAGGGATGTGCAACGAGCGAACGCGGCATATGATATAACCGTGACCGAATCGTGGATGGAGACCGATGAGAGCGATTTGCAACCCCAGAACGCCCAGTCCCCGATGGACTCGACCGAGTCCGGGATGGCGACGGAGGCCAGGGATGTGCATCCGTAGAACGCGCAGCGCCCGATGTCCGTGACCGAATCGGGGATGGTGACGGAGGCCAGGGATGTGCAGCCTCTGAACGTGCTGTCCCCAATGGACTCGACCGAGTCCGGGATGGCGACGGAGGCCAGGGATGCGCATCCGTAGAACGCGCTGTCCCCGATGTCCGTGACCGAGTTTCCGATGTCTACGGAGGCCAGAGATTTGCAGCCTCTGAACGCGCAGCGCCCGATGGACTTGACCGAATCGGGGATGGCGACGGAGGCCAGGGATGTGCAGTAGTCGAAAGCATAATCCCCGATGGAGGTGACAGAATCGGGGACTGCATACTCGGCATCCCGCTTTCCTGCGGGATATGTGATAAGGGCCGTTTTGTTTCTGTCGAACAGGACGCCGTCCTCTGAGCTGTACGTTTCGTTGTCGGCGCTTACGGATATGGAGGCCAGGGATGTGCAGTATTCGAAAGCATAATCCCCGATGGACTCGACCGAGTCCGGGATGGCGACGGAGGCCAGGGATGTGCAGCCAGCGAACGCGGACCCCCCGATGGACTTGACCGAATCGGGGATGGCGACGGAGGCCAGGGATGTGCATCCGTAGAACGCCTGGCCGCCGATGGAACTTACGGAGCTTCCGATGGCTACGCTGGACAGGGATGCGCAGCCTCTGAACGCAATTTCCCCGATGGACTCGACCGAATCGGGGATGGCGACGGAGGCCAGGGATCTGCATTCGTAGAACGCGCTCCTTCCGATGGATGTAACGCCCTCCCCTATCGTCACGGATATGATGGCGGACGTTCTCCAGGGACGATTCCATTCGAAATCGTTCATGCTCCCCTGCCCCGAGACGGTCAGGTTGCCGCTGCCGTCGAGGTACCATCTGAGGTGGTCCCCGCACGTCCCCGACGAGGCGGCGTCGCAGTCTTCGGAGGCAGCCAACGGAAGCACGGCCAGCAATGCGGCGGCCGCCAGCGCTGCGGACAGCGCAAAACCCCATTTGTGCCGTCTGAATGCCATGGTTTGATTTATTTTATGGAGATTCATAGCAATACATTTTATTTGCCAAATAAAAGTATATTTCCCATTCCGTCGCCACCGGGGCCCGGGCATTCTGTCAGTTTCTTTCTTTGGCGGGAGCACGGGCTTCAAGCTCCGGAGATGCTGGCCGGTCATGCGCCACCGGATTCCGCTCACAACTCGCTTATGGCTATGAGAATCTGGCCCCGGAGAATTGCGGTTCTGTATTTCGCCGATCAAATTCTTCATGGCCGCCTCATCTTGAATCGAAACCGCTGGCACAGAGACTTATTTATCCATTCGCCGATTGCCCTGCATGGCTGTTGCCGAGATTTTCTGTCCGGTGAATCCCAGCGAGGATCCGGACAAGGTGCGCGCCGCTGTGGAATCGATATTCCCAGATGCGGAGCTGGAAAGGGATGAGAAGGGGTTCTTCGGCACCGCTACCCTCGATACGTTCTCTAAGGCGATCCGCAGGCAGAGGATTCTGGACGCCGTGCGCGGGGTCATGCTGTCCAACAGAAAGGGCAGTTCAACCCGCATGAGCC
The DNA here is from genome assembly GCA_017524805.1 of Candidatus Methanomethylophilaceae archaeon. Classification (NCBI taxonomy): domain Archaea; kingdom Methanobacteriati; phylum Thermoplasmatota; class Thermoplasmata; order Methanomassiliicoccales; family Methanomethylophilaceae; species Candidatus Methanomethylophilaceae archaeon. Next base: position 32,259 of record JAFXUX010000027.1, on the reverse strand, counting down.
TGAACAAGCAGGTGGCTACGGTCGGGAAAGTGTCTTTCGCAGACAGGAACCCGGTCCTAGGCGCGATAGAGGTGACTGTCAGGGACGACGATATCGAGGCGCTCATAGACAGGGTGGCTCCGATGACGGTCGACGGCGAGGAGGTCAGGATATGACCATAGGGATATCATGCACCGAATTCAGCGCCAACCCGATCGAGGATTGGCTGATACCGGTTTTCGAGGAGTTCGATCATTGGGAGATCTTTTCGGAGGCGTTCCATTCGGTATTGTATCACGCGGACGAGATGGAGGACATCCTGCCATCGTATGACATGTCGTATTCCATTCATGCGCCGATATGCGACGTCAATGTGGCTGCGGTGTCCGATTGCATGAGGGAAGCTTCCATCAACGAGATAGTCCGCACGGCGGAGATCGCGGCGGACCTCGACATCAGGCTGGTCACCGTCCATCCAGGGCTCCATTCGCTTTCGGTGGCAGGGCTGGAGAGACACACGATCGAGATCGCCAAGGATTCCATGAAATATCTGAGCAGGGCCGCGGAGGAGTACGGCGTGACCATGGCCATAGAGAACATGCCTTCCAAGCCCTATTTCCTGGGGCGCACTGCCGCGCAGCTCGCCGAGCTCATAGAAGGCACGGATCTTTCCGTCTGCTTCGACATAGGCCATGCGAACACTGCCGGCCAGATCGACGCGATGATCGACGCTTTCAAAGGCAGGATTGCCAACGTGCACATCCATGACAACATGGGAGACGACGATTCCCACCTGACCATAGGCGATGGGAACATCGATTTCCTCGGCGTGCTCCGCAGGCTCTCCGGATACTCCGGGAATTTCGTGATCGAATCGAAGAGCTTCGATTCCGCCGCCGAATCTCAGCCGAGGTTGGAGCGGCTGCTGTCGTCCGTCTGATCCTCATCCTCAGCAACCCATGTCGGCATATTTCCGATCTTGGGTATGCCATCCTTCAGATACTTGGCCAAGGCCGCCACGCTGATGAAGCCGATGACCACGATGAGGATGAAGATGAAGCTGAATATCTGCTCCCCGACGACTGCGAGGGCTATCCCCGAGAAATCCGTGATGAAATGGAATATGATCGATACGTGGATGCCGAATCTGACGTAAAGATACGACATCATCAGGCCGCCGATGATCATCGGGATGACTTTGGCCCATCCCCAGCTGTCCAGATGGGCAAGCCCGAATATTGTGGCGGACAGGATTATCAGGACGATCCCGACTTTGGTGATGCCGAATCCTCCCAGGAGATACCTCAGGAAATCCTTCCTGCCGCTGAGCCCGGCGACCACCACCATCGGTATGCCTATGGGCACCAGGCGAGACGCTATCTCCTCCCACACGGCGGCGTTGGCGTAGGACAGGAACGCTTCCGGTTCCGTGCCCAGCGGAAGGCCGTCCGGAGCGGTGATGACGTATCCTATGGCGCCCTGTATCGCCGCGACTATTATGACGAGAGCCAGATAGGCGCTGAACATGAGGGAAAGCCAGAAGAGCGGCGTCCTTTCCACTTTGCCTACGAGATCCGGGCCATTCCTTTCGGTGACTATCGTCCGCGACTGATAGGCAAGCACGATCCCTGACGCGGTAATGGCGGCGATGAGGAAGATCCAATAGGCTTGGAGCGCCCCGTTCCCCAGGGTCCCTATGGAAACCATCTGGGGCAGAAGCAGATACATCTTCAATTCGTGTCCGGGAATCCAAGAGAAGACGTCGCCGGCCCACCAATAGAGGCTCAGCCCCTCGATTATCAGCAAGGCTATGATGGCGGGGGCGGCCACGAAGACGGCTTTGGAAAGCGCATGGCTGTCTCCCCTCCTTTCCGGGCGCTGCGCCAGCGGCCTGCCGCATTTGCCGCAGTACCCGTATCCTTTTCTGGCGTATTCCCTGCACAGGTCGCATTCGCCTGCCGGCGCGCCGCAATCGGGGCAGAAAGCCCACCCTTCCCTGGCGGCCTCTCCGCATCTTGGGCAGCTCATCTCTTTCCGAGAAGGGCGGCGACTCCGCCGCACCTCTCGACCTCCAGCAGGACAAGCAGACTCTTCCTGTATTTCGAAACGTCGGTTATCTCTTCGGCGATGTGCCTCTCCCTCTCTTCGGAGACTTCCCTGAAGCCTTTGACTTCGTTGACGTAGGCGTCCCATTGGACGGCGAATTCTTCAGGGGTGGAGGCATCGAACTTTTTCTTCATGCCTTTCTTCGCGAGGCGGTGCTCCCTGACGAATTCGTACGCTTTGACTTTGTCGCAATAGAGCTCGGTGAATTCCTCGTCGTTCATGTCGAGAGGTATGGCGCTGATCCCGTTTTTCCTGCAGAGGTCCACGAGCTCGCAGACCGCCGGGGACGGCATCTCAACCTCTCCGAAAGCGCCCATTTTGTCGGCGTATACCAGATCCAGCTCGCTGACGGTCGGGTCGTCATCGATCTCGTCCCTTTTTTCCACGGCCTGTATCCCTTCTATGCCCATGGATACGCCGTACGCCTCGTATTTTCCGAACGCTTCGCGGACTTTATCCGCCTCGGATCTGAGGCCGCTGACGAACGGGAGTATGTCGACGGCGCATCCGTCTATCATGATCGATATCATTTCTTCGCTCCTCTTGACGCTACCAGATCGGTCAGCTCGTCCGGGGCGTCTATCCTTTTCAGTTCTTCGTTGGAGACGACCGCGGTGCCGTCGATGCTGTCGCGCTCGCGTTTGGTCTCCACTATCATCACGGAGAAGCGGTCCATTATCCTCGAGAGCTCCGAAGCCACCACCGCCCTCTGGACTATCCCGCTGTCGTCGGTTCCGAGGCCGGTCAGGATGAATGATTTCCTGTCTATCGTGACAGCTTCGAACGGGCTTTTAACTACGGGCGTCACTTTGAATCCCAGATTGGAAAGCTGCCTCAGCGCGAACAGATCGGGGACGTCCCGCACTGACCTCTCTTCCTTCTCCCTTTCCTCGCTCTTGAATGCGAACGGGTCTATCGGCTCGATGATCGGCAGATTCATGTATTCCTCTATGCGGAGCGCCGCATCTATCATCGCGCCCATCCCGGATTCGTACATCTGGATGGTGCGTCTGGATACGCCCGCGGTCTCCGCCAGAGTCCCGAGGCTGATGCCCCTCTCCTCCCTGGCTTTCTTGAGGAGTTCGCTGTCCAGCTTGACGTAAAGCCCGCCGGGGGCCGCGAATATGAAAGGAGGGGCCTCTTCGAGGAGAAGATCCGCCAAGGTTTCGTTGGACACTATGGATATGTTGAACCTGGAATAGACTATGCCGGCCTCCAGAGCGCCGGCGCTCGAACGTTCGCCGGTGACCATGGGCGTGGCGTCCAGCGCGTCGGCCAGGGCCTTCATCTCTTCGGCGTTCTCCTTGGAGAAGGCGTCGATGTTGCTGAGAACTTTGATTATGAGAATTTTCTCGTCGAGCCTGGCGATGACGTCGAAGCATATCCCCCTTAGGCTCAGAGCGGAGGACACGTCGAAGCCCGCCTTAGCCAGTATGGCTCTGGTGGTGTTGATGAGTTCGTTGCGTCCCATAAGTTCTCCAATGGCGCAGAGGATTTTATATTTTTATTGGGACGGATTCAGAAACGGATTTCGCCGATGGTCGGTATGCCGTCCATCGCCCCCTTCCTGGCGCACGACATGGAAGCCGCCGCCGTGGCTAGGCGGACCGATTCCTCTATGGAAGACCCATTGGAAAGGGATGCGGCGAGATAGCCTACGAACGTATCGCCCGCGCCGGAAGTGTCTATCGCGTCTGTCTCGGGCGCCGGCACGGTTTCGCTGCGCCCTCCGTACGCATAGAAGCACCCGGCTTTTCCCAGGGTCACAACGACGGCCTTCGCTCCGCCTGAGATGAGCGCCGCGGATCCCTTTTCGAGGTCGTCCGTCCCGGCGAAATACCGGAATTCGGTTTCGTTCACCGCCAGGATGTCTGTCATGCTCAGCATGCCTTCCGCCATGGGCCTGCAGGGGGCTGGGTTGTAAATGGTCATCGTCCCGTTATCGGATGCGATTTTCATTGCGGCCAGATCTGTCTCGGACGGGATTTCGTTCTGCACCACGAGGATCCCGCGTCCGGAGATGGCGGAGGACGCATCCTTCACGTCCTCGGGTGTCATCACCATGTTGGCGCCTCCGATGACGGCTATGCGGTTCTCCGAGCGGCTGTCGATCTCTATGAAAGCCTGGCCTGTATCGCATTGCTTCCGAACGATGGAAAGAGTCATCCCCTCTTCGGAAAGCCTTTCTTCGAGGATCTTTCCTTCCGGGTCGTCTCCCAGAGCGGTCATGAACGTTACGTCGGCTCCGGCTCTGGCGGCTGCTACCGCTTGGTTAGCTCCTTTGCCTCCGCAGGAGACTTTCTTCCCTGCCGCATGCACGGTCTCCCCCGGCGAAGCGAATCTGTCCAGATAGATTGACGTATCCAAGTTCGAACTGCCGATGACCATCACTCCGGGTTTCATGGCCTTCCCCATCAATCCGAATCATATGCTGGCCTTTGAACTCTGCGGAGGAAGGTTGCGGAAGTGAATCACGCGATTCTGCGGCCGGTCATGAAGCGGCGGCATATGCGTAATGAATCATATGGATTTCCCGCAACCAACTTTAAGGATTTCCCATAGTCGACTTTAACATTTTCCCAAAATGAATCGGAATGATTTTCGAAAAATGGACGGGTCCGGGGGAATCCCCCGGGGGCCGTCACATCACTTCGATGTGCTTTCCGTTCTGCTTCGTGGACAGAGATTTCAGCGTGACCTCCAGCAGACCGTTGTTGTACACGGCTTTGGCCGAGTCAGGGTCGGCTTCGCATGGGAGGGCCACATCCTTGGAGAAGCGTTTGCTTCCGTTGTCCACCCTTATGGATAAGGAATCGCCGTTGCAGCTGAGGTCGATGTCTTTCTTTTCGATCCCGGGGATCTCGGCTATGACCTTCACTTCGCCGTTCTCTTCGCAAACGTCCGTGAAAGGCTCTCTGACCGATGCGAGCTGAGGTCTGCCGAAGGTTCCGTCGCTGTTTCCGAACTCCTTCACGTGCCTTACCCCGTCGGGACCCTGGTACATGGTATACCCATATGTCTTGACGCCGGGTCCGTCCATGCTCAGCTGGGCGAACATGTCCTCGATCCTTCTGTTCAAGCTGTCGAAGCTTCCGAAGAAGCCGTTCCAGATGTCATCCGCGCTCATCTCACTCACCTTCGATTGGATTCTTTGCCATTCTGCTTTCTTTTGTTCTTATGTTCGTTCCAAAGGGTTTGGGAAGGGGTTTGGGCTCAGGATTTGTAATCCCTGAGCTTCTCGGCCGCTTTCGGGCCGAATTTGTCCAGCGACTTCTCGAAGTCGGCCATGCTCACCTTGCATTGGGCGATCTGCTCGTCGGTGGGCATCTCTCCGGAGGACACCAGGCGCCTCACGGCGTTCATCACCGCTTCGTTGCAGATGGCGGCGATGTCCGCTCCGGTGCAGCCTTCGGTCTTGCCGGCTAGCACATCGAGGTCCACATCGTCGGCCATCGGCCTCTTGGAGGTGTGGATGCCGAAGATCGATTTCCTGGATTCCTTGTCCGGAGGTCCGATGAAGATGGATTTGTCGAATCTTCCCGGCCTGAGCAGAGCGGGGTCCATGATGTCGGGCCTGTTGGTCGCCGCGATCACCACCACGTCGCTGAGGCCTTCGAGGCCGTCCATCTCGGTCAGCATCTGGGAGATGACCCTCTCGGTGACGTTGCTGTCCCCTCCGGTTCCTCTTTCCGGCGCGATCGAGTCGATCTCGTCCATGAAGATGACGCAGGGGGATGCCTGCCTCGCCTTCCTGAACGTCTCTCTGACGGCTTTCTCCGACTCTCCTACCCACTTGTTCAGGAACTCCGGGCCCTTCACGGAGATGAAGTTGGCTTCGGACTCCGTGGCGACGGCTTTCGCCAGCATGGTCTTCCCGGTTCCTGGCGGGCCGTACAGGAGGATTCCCTTCGGGGGCTTGGCGCTCATGTGGTCGAAGACCTTGCCGAATTTCAGGGGCCATTCCACGGCTTCCTTCAGCTCCTGCTTGGCCTCCTCCAAGGCTCCGATGTCCTCCCACTTGACGTCAGGCTTCTCGATCAGGACTTCCCTCATGGTCGACGGCTGCATGTCCTTCAGGGCGTTCTTGAAGTCGTCTTTGGTGACCAGGATGCTGTTCAGCATGTCGGCGGAGATCTCCTCGGATTCCAGGTCGATGTCTGGGAGCACCCTTCTGAGGGCGGCCATAGCGGCCTCTTTGGTCAGCGCCGATATGTCCGCTCCGGCGTAGCCGTGGGTCTTGTCGGCGAGCCATCCGAGGTCCACGTCGTTCCCGAGAGGCATTCCGCGGGTGTGGATCTGGAGGATCTCGAGCCTGCCGTCCCTGTCGGGGATTCCGATCTCGATCTCCCTGTCGAATCTGCCCGGCCTTCTCAGGGCCTCGTCTATGGAGTTGGGCCTGTTGGTGGCTCCGATGACCACTACCTTCCCTCTGGCGTTCAGCCCGTCCATCAGCGCGAGGAGCTGGGCCACTATGCGCCTCTCCTCTTCGCCGCTCACCTCGTCCCTCTTCGGTGCGATCGAGTCTATCTCGTCGATGAAGATGATGCTGGGCGAGTTCTCCTCGGCTTCCTTGAAGATCTCTCTGAGCTTGCCTTCGGATTCCCCGTAGAACTTGCTCACGATCTCCGGCCCGCCGATGTAGATGAAGTTGCTGCTCGTCTCTCCGGCGACGGCTTTGGCCAGCATGGTCTTCCCGGTTCCTGGAGGTCCGTGCAGGAGCACTCCTTTAGGAGCCTCGACGCCCAGCCTCTTGAAGAGCTCGGGATGCCTCAGCGGAAGCTCGACCATCTCCCTGATCTTTTTGACCGCGTCTCCAAGGCCTCCGATGTCGTCATAGGAAGTCTTCGGGATGTCTCCGCTGTTCTCCGCGGGTTTGTCGGAGATCTTCACCTGGGTGGTGCTGGACATTATCACGGCTTCACCGGAAGGCGAGAAGGACGTGACCACGAGGTCTATCCTGTTGCCCATGACGTTCAGCGTTATCGCATCGCCCTTCGAGATCGCCCTTCCCTCGAAGTTCTGCCTGAGGAAATCCTCTCCGCCCTGTAGCCTGAGCTGTTCGGTTGGCGCGAAAGTAATTTTCTCGGCGTTCTTGGCGGTCACCTTCTTTATGGAGACGCGCTCGTCGATGGATACGCCGGCGTTGCGCCTCGTCGATCCGTCTATCCTTATTATGCCGAGGTTGGCGTCCTCCTCCGGACCTCTGAGCACCTTCACGACGGTCTTTTTGTTCCCGTCTATCTGGATTATGTCTCCGAATTTTATTCCGAGGATGTCCATCAGCGCGGGATCGAGCCTTGCGACCCCTCTGCCCGCTTCCCCTGATTTGAGCTCCGCGACTTTGATCGCTTTCTCTTCTGCCATATCGATCATTCCTCCGTTCTTTTCCGGGGGATTTCCGCCCCCGCCGTCATCCCAAGCATTTTCCTCAGAGCTCCGGCCTCGCGCAGGAGGTCGTTCTTCCTGCGTTCCAGCTCTTCCAGCTCCTTTCCGATCTCCTCCAGCCTGACGATTGCCTCCTCGGTTCCGATAGGTTTCCCCGGCTCCGGCATCAGCCTGACCGAGAACACGCTTCCGTGCATGTCCACGACCAGGGTGAATTCGGCGTTCGGAGCGTAGACGGTGCGGTCCGGGCCCATGCTGCTGCTTTCGCGGTAGCAGGTGACCATGCCGTTCCTCTCCATCAGTGCCAGGTTCTTCATGACGGCCTGCTGGCTGATTCCGAGCTCTTTCGACAGCCGCAGGGCGTAGCTGGGGGTGTCAGCGAGCATCTCCAGGATCCTCCTGCGCGTCGGGTTCTCGACCATAGCGAGCAGATCGTCGATTTCCATGTTTTCACCTCTTGGTTGTCAACCTTTGGTTCACTACCCAATAGTATGTATGATGTTCTATATAAAATTTTGTATAAACCGCATCCAGCGGGAAATCAGAGTCGCAAATCTCCCCTCGCGGCGGGCTTGCGGATAGGGTCCGCGCCAGATAATCTTCTGTCAGGCGGACCGTCGGATGCTTTTCACCGGTCTTGCCGGTACCCCGGCCACGACGGTCATGGGAGGGACGTCGCGGGTGGCGACAGCTCCCGCCGCGATTATGGAATCGTGCCCGATGGTGACTCCCCTGAGAATGGTTGCGTGGGATCCCACCCATACATTCCTCTCCAGGACTATCTCTGACGCCATCACATCATGGCGGTGGGCAGGATCTATGTCGTGGTCTATGGTGGCGAATACGACTTGGTGTCCGATCTGGCAGCCGTCGCCTATGCGCACTCCGCCTTAGTCCTGGAAGCAGCATCCGGAATTGATGAAGACTCCCTCCCCCAGAGATATGTTCCTGCCGAAATCGGCGTAGATGGGCGGGAACAGCATGAATTTCTCCGGCATCTCTTTCCCTATGAGGCGTCCCATAAGCGTCCGGAGCTCAGCCTGGTCGTGGTATCCCGTGTTGATCTCGGCGGTCACTTTCCGGGCTTCGGCGGCGCAGGCGTCCAGCAGCCTGAAGATCGGGTCGCCGTACGGTATCCTTTCGCCGGAGGCGAGCTTGTCCAGAAGATCTTGCAGAGACGGATCAGACATGGCAGTCCGAAAAGAATCGGAGTAGATATCCGTAACGGGATTCGTCCTATGCGGAATTTCTCGCGGTCATACTGCGACAGTGAACCCAATCTGCGTACGAGATGGGTGCTCGGGATTGAGCGGACTTCCCTGTCCACATAGGTCTCCGTATCCAGTCCGGCTTCCATGTAGTCCTCGATGACGTCCCTGGCGTTGGCTCCGCCGCTCTGGGAGGTGCATCTGCGGAACAGTACGTCGCCGTTCCGGGTCCCTACGACGAGGATAGGGCGGTCCTTTATCCCGTCAAGGTTCTCGACCCACCAGACCTCTCCCGGGTTCGGAGCGCGAGGGGAGCGGTTGTGGCGCGTCCTCTGGCTCTTTTTGTATTGGCTGAGGAAGTCGGTCATGCTGGTTTGTAGGTCTACTTCATATTAAACCGGCTCTGAAGGGCGATGCCGCTTTCAGAGTTCTTTCTGCGTGCGGCGCTGCGAGGTTTGTTCATAGATGGGCCGCAAAATCCCATCGGTCTCGGCTGCCAGATAATATGGGAATCCCGGGGCAGGTCCCTTTCTGCCCGGGATTTTCGATAAGAAGTTTTTCCTTTGCGGGATCCAGGTCGATCAGCGGAAGTACGCGTATATCGTCGTCGGTTCCGTTACGACCGGCGGAACGTTCGACCAGCCGGCGAAGCGCGCTAATCCGGGATCTGCCGTGGCTTCGACCGTGACATCGTCGATGATGAGCTTGTTCCCATCCACCGTTATCGGGGTTCCGACCAGGAATTCACCGTTGTAGCGGTCGACGAAACCGCGGCCGTACGCAGCGAAATTCAGGACGACGACCTTGCCGAAAACCGCTGTCAGTGTCATGTCTTCTTCCACGGTGCCGGGGACGTCCGCCCATCTTACGAACTTGGCGCCTTCTTCGTTGCCGATGATGGCATAGACCTGCACGTTGCCGTTTATCGTCAGGAGGTTGCCGTCTGCGGCGATGGCAGACCCTCTGGGCACGACGACCGAATTCATCGTCACATATCCGGGGCCGTCTGCGGCGAAGGTTATGGTGCAGTTCACGGGTTTCGCTTCGAACACCGCGTGTACGGTCGTATCTCCGGTTATCGTTCCGGGCACGCCCGTCCATCCCTTGAATTCGGATGTTTGCGCCGCGGAGCTGACCGGATCCGCCGTGACGGTTTTCCCGCCTATCATCATGACGTTCCCGCTGACGGCAGGTTTGGTTCCGTAGGGCGCGGAAACCGAGCCTGCGGAAACTTTCCCGGGTCCGTCGGCTACGAAAGTTATGGTGTACTGCACGGCTGTCGTCTTGAAGACGGCATAGACCGTCGTGTCTCCTGTGACCGTATCGGAACCGAATTTCCATTGCACGAATTCGGATGTATATCCCGCCGGTGCGTCGGGCTCCGCGGTGATCTTCGTGTTTCCTACGTACAGGGCATCGCCGAGGATGTGCAGAGCGGTCCCCTGAGGCACGGTCAGGCTGCCTGCGGATACTTTTCCGTGGCCGTCGGCCAGTATGGTCACCGTGTGATAATCCGGCTCATCTTCGAAGACGGCCGTTATGGTCGCGTTCCCGGCCACGGTCCCGGGAATTCCGGTCCATTGCAGGAACTTGCTGGGCTCTCCGGAGCTGAGTCTGATGGATTCGGCGCGTATCTCTGTGCCGCTGACGGTCAGCGTCTGCCCCTTTTCCGTTATCGCGGAGCCGTACGGGACTGTCACCGAATTCGGCGATACCGATCCGGGGCCTTTCACGGCGAAAGTCAGGGTATAGTTCTCGGTTTTTTTCTCGAATACCGCGCGGACCGTCTGGTTTTTGATTACTTTGTCCGGGACGCCGGTCCATCCTTTGAATTCGCTGTATTCGCCCGGCCCCGGATCGGTTGTTTTGGCCAGTATTTTTTGGCCGTTCACTGTCAGGGTCATGCCGTCGACGGTGATTGCGGAACCGGACGGGACGGAGACAGAAACAGAGCTGACGGTCCCGGGCCCTTCGGCTTCGAATGCAAGGGTGTACTGGCTGTCTCCCTGATTCATCATGAAGACCGCGGCGATGCCGCCTCCGATGATCAGAGCGACGGCCGCTATTATGGCTATCAGTTTCGGCGCGGACAATGACGACAGGCCGGCCGCCGCAACTGTACCTGCTGCAGTGGCCGCTCCGGCGGATCCTATCGCCGAGGCGCCGGCTGCGGCGGAAGTATCGGCTGCAGGATTGAAATCCGGCTTCATTCTTTTGGCCAGCCTGATCATGGCGTCGGCCATCTGCTTCCCGGTCTGGTATCTGTCCTTGGGATCTTCGGCGAATGCTCTGTCGAATATGCCGACCAGTTCTCTGCCGAAGACGGCTTTGAGCTGGATGGTGTTGCCGAAGAATGTGAGGGCCTGGGTCTTCATCAGGGCGTTTTTGTAGGTCTCCCGGTCCGGAACGGTCCTGAGATCCGTTTTTTCGCCGGTGATCATGCTGTAGGCCGCCAGGGAAACGGCTTTCAGGTCCTCCATTTTGGCTTTCTCGGCCTCGGGATTCCCGGACATGTCCGAGATATCTTCGGGAGGGGGATCCATGATAAAGTCCGGTTTCCGGAGCCCGAATCCCGAGAATTTCCATTTGTGCTTCTTGGCGATTCTGGAGGCGATCGTGGTTCCCCAGTCCTTCAGGTCGTCCGCCGTCCATTCATGCTCGCCGAGAACGATGTTGTCCGGAGATATGTGGAGTCCGAACAGGCCGAGTCTGTGGACCTTATCCACGGACCTCAGAATATCCATGGCATCGCCGGCTGTGAGCTTATCATCCCGGCTCTTCTTTTTTTCTTTGCCCATGACGTTTCCGAAGGTTCCCGCCACGCGTTCGGCGAGGATGCGGTATTTTCCGTCTCCGCTGGCTTCGGACCGGAATATCTTCACCATGTCTTTGGGTATCTTCTGGCTCACGTCCATCCAGAATTCTGCGGCCTCATCCGTCTGTCCGCCGGCTTCATCCAGCTCCAATTCCGAGAATCTGTAGCCTTTGCCATCGACCAGGTTTGTTATTCTAGGGCTGTCATATTGGAACGGGTCTTTTTCGTCCCTGAAATATCTGATCCCGTCGATCACGGCGAACGCTTCTTTTTCTGCATCGGCACCCGGAAAATCATCCGTTTCAAAACACCTCCATGTCCATCATGCCAAAGGCGGCCTTCGACGCGCAATAAATCGGCCGGACGCTTATTATGGTTGTCGGAGAAAACATGGCGCCCTCCTGCGGCCGCGGCCGTCCAGCACTCATGTTTACATATCTTTCCGCCAATGGTCGGCCGATGGCAGGGATACTATCCGACGATATGGTCGAAGTCCGCGACCAGAGCGAAGGGAGTCGCATTTACACCAGAGGCAATTACGGGTATCCGCGCAGCGGCGGCGGAGTCGATTTGGATCTCATAGAAGCAGCGTATCTGCTGGAATGCGGCCGCTTGGAAGTCTTGGACAGGGGCAAGCCTATGAGCTTCCCGGAGCTGTTCATGCATTCCGCTTCCATCTCCGAGGATTTCGACATAAAATACCTGGTGTACCGCGATTTCCGCCAGAGAGGGTTCGTCGTGAAGAACGAGACGGGCGGATATGATCTATCGGTGTTCCCCCGCGGCAAGACCATCAGCAATTCCCGCCCGGAATATTATGTGAGGGCGGTATCGGAGAGGTCGTCGTTCGAGATATCCGAGCTGATCGATCAGGCCGAGGAAGCCGTGGACAGGAAAAGGGCCATTCTTTACGCCGTGGTCGACGAGGAGGGCGATGTCACATACTACAAGATGTCCCTGCGCGACCCATTCGGGAAAGCTTTCGTCAAAGGGATGAGACGTCCCGCGAAAGGGCGCCTGGTCAGGGACAGGATATTCGTCTATGATGCCGAGGACGCCGAGAACCTCCGTACTCTGGGCTACTTCGGCAAGACCGTCGGACCTTTCATGCAGCTCTCTCTGGTGGAGGGCTGCTATCTCGCATCCAAAGGGAAATTGGATGTGACTGGCCCGTCGGGAGAGCCTATGTCGGACGGCGAGCTGGAAGCGTTCAGCGCCTCGGTCCAGGACGGATTCAGAATCCGTCTGCAGGTCTATGATGATCTGAGGGAGAGGGGCCTGGTAGCCAAATCCGGGTTCAAATACGGGAACCATTTCCGCGCGTACACGGAGTCTCCGGACGATTGCCACGCAAGGTATCTGGTCCACGCGATAAAGGACGGCGGGATCAAGACCTGGCCGGAGGTCTCCAAGACGGTGAGGCTTTCTGGCGGGGTCAAGAAAGAGATCCTGTTCGGAAGGGTCTCGGAGAACGGCATACAGTACCTGGAGTTCCAGTGGTTCCGCCCCTGATGGGGCATTCCGGATGCGTGCGATGGCCGTCGCCGCAATGGAATCATAGAAAAGGGAAACCGTTTGCCGCCCGCCGTTAGGAAACGCGGCGGACAGCGGGCTCAGAGCTGGATGTCGATCCCCAGCTTGTCGGTGAGCTCTTTGTAGCGGTTTCTGATGGTGACTTCGGTGACGCCTGCGACGTCCGCCACTTCCCTCTGGGTCCTTCTTTCGCCGCAGAGGATTGAGGAGATATAGATCGCGGCCGCGGCGACTCCCGTGGGGCCTCTCCCCGAGGTGAGCTCCTTCTCGGATGCGTCCTTGAGGATCTCTGCCGCTTTGCTCTGGACGTCTCCGGTGAGCTTGAGTTCGGAGCAGAACCTCTGGACGTAATCCTGGGGCTTAGTCGGCATGAGCTTGAGCTTCAGCTCGCGGGTCATGAACCTGTAGGTCCTTCCGATCTCCTTCCTTCCGACGCGGCTGGAGCTGGCGACCTCGTCGAGCGTCCTCGGGACTCCGCACTGCCTGCATGCGGCGTAGAGCGATGCTGCGACGACTCCCTCTATGGATCTTCCTCTGATGAGGTTCTTGTTGACGGCTTTCCTGTAGATCATCGCGGCCGTTTCCCTGACGTTTCTGGGGAGACCCATTGCGGAGGCCATCCTGTCGAGCTCGGAAAGGGCGAATGCGAGGTTCCTTTCCGTGGCGTTCGAAACGCGGATCCTTCTCTGCCACTTCCTGAGCCTGTACAGTTGGGCGCGGTTTCTTGTCGGGATGCTCTTGCCGTAGCTGTCCTTGTTCTTCCAGGATATCTCCGTGGACAGACCTTTGTCATGAATGGTATATGTCATCGGAGCGCCGGTGCGCGCCCTTTTCTCGCCCTGCTCGACGTCGAAAGCCCTCCATTCAGGCCCCTGATCGATGAATTGGTCGTCTATGACCAGTCCGCAGTCTTCGCAGAGAAGTTCGCCGCGCTCATAATCACGTACGAGATGGTGGCTCCCACATTCCGGGCAGACTTCGATCTCGTCTGTTCCTTCTCTTGTCTTTGCCATTCTGCTGCCTCTTTTTGTAGAAGATGTCTTTCCCTTTCATTCTCGGGGAGTCAACGCTTTTGTCAGGTGATACGGACGCGTACGGTCCGTCAACAGGTCCGAACACCCTCCCTATGGTCCCGATCCTGTTCATCTTCGCATCAAACACGGTGTCGCCTATGTCGGGAACCGTTTCGCATCTCACTATCAGCCTGCCGTCGCTGGTTATTTCTTCGACGCGGCCGAGATGCTCCATGGACACCACAACATACCCTATTTGTATACTCCGTATACGGTTGTTTGATGGTTATATATGCATTTCATATATAAAATTTGTGTATTATTTATAAACAATGAACCGATTATTCGTTCGCGTTTCTATATATTGGTTGTTAAAAATCACCACTTTGATGGATGCATGCGGTCATGGCGGAGAAGGGTGTCTGATTATATCTGGGTGTCGATTTGACCGTTCCAGATTGCGTCGGTTTTTTATGCGTAGGTTTAACTACGGCCAATGTTTTCATGTCGCTAACAACCCCGCTTCGCGGGCAGAATAATGGAGGCAAAAAATGGATCCAATGACCTTTGTGACCCTCATCGTCCTCGCATTCGCCATCGTGATGATCGCAGCAGGAGCTTTCGCCGCGATCCTCGGCTCTGGCAAAAGCAGAGCGTTCGGCGGTGTGATGGCTGTAGTCGGTCTCGTCGTCTTCGTCGTCTGGGCATGGCTCGTAGGATGGAGCGACATATCGCCCTTCTGTGAAGTCGAGCTTTACGATACGCTGTATAATGCCATCGTCAACCTCATCGGTGTCCTTATCGGCGCTCTCGTCGCAGTCGGAATATTCCTGATCACAGTTCTCAAGAGCTGATCGGACCCATTCCCAAAACCCTTTACTTTTCGCTTTTTATTGATTCCTACCGCTAAGATTAATATCGGTTATGCAGTAGTTGCCGTCGATGTCCAAGGTATCCATAATCATGGGAAGCAAGAGCGATCTCCCGGTGGCCGAGAAATCGATGGCCATGCTGAAGAAATTCGGCATACAGTTCGACATAGCCGTGGCCTCGGCGCACAGGACCCCTGGGAGGGTGGAGGAGCTCGTGAAAAGCAGCGGCTCCGATGTTTTCATAGCGATCGCAGGGCTGTCAGCGGCTCTTCCCGGCGCAGTCGCTTCATATACCGTCAGGCCGGTCATCGGCGTGCCTGTCAGCGGTCCCGTGAACATGGATTCGTTGCTGTCAATCGTTCAGATGCCTCCGGGAATCCCCGTTGCCGCCGTCGGTCTGGATAGAGGCGACAATGCCGCGGTCCTTGCGGCGGAAATAATCGCCACCAGGGATCCGGAAGTCAGGGCGAAACTCTGCGAATATAGGTTGGAGCAGGCCAGAAAAGTGATTGCCGACTCCGAGAAGGTGGCAGCCGATGTTGGGTGCCGATGATTTCATCGAGGACACTCTACGCACCGCCGCAGAGAAGATACCTGGGAAAGCAGTGATCGCCTGCTCCGGAGGCGTGGACAGCATGGTCGCCGCCGTGCTCGTGAGCAAAGCGATAGGGGACAGGCTGCTGGCGGTCTACGTCGACAACGGCCTGATGAGGAAGGGAGAGACCGAAGAAGTCCGCGGCATGCTGTCCGAAATGGGCATCAATTACAGGATAGTGGATGCCGGCGACGAGTTCTTCGCCGCCTTGAAAGGGATTACGGACCCGGAAGAGAAGAGGAAGGCCATCGGCGAGAGGTTCATACGCGTTTTCGAGAGGGAAGCCAAGGATTTCGGCGCCGACACTCTCGTCCAAGGCACCATCGCCCCTGACTGGATAGAAAGCGGCGACGGCGTCAGAGACACGATAAAATCGCATCACAACGTCGGAGGGCTCCCCAAAGATCTGGGGATGAGCCTGTATGAGCCTCTGAGGGACCTGTACAAGGATGAGGTCCGCGACCTCGCCAGGATGCTTGGCGTCAAATCTTCGGAGAGGCAGCCGTTCCCCGGACCTGCGCTCGCGGTCAGATGCTTGGGCGAAGTCACAAGGGAAGACATAGAGATCGTCCGGGAAGCGTGCTTCATCGTCGAGGACGAGATCATGACAGCTTCCGTGGCCGGGAAGATGGACATGCCATGGCAATACTTCGCGGTGCTTCTTCCGTCCAAATCGGTAGGGGTCCAGGGGGACAGGAGGGCATACGGCCGCACAATCGCGGTACGCGCCGTATCCTCGGTGGACGGGATGACTGCCACGTATTCCAAGATCCCGATGGAAGTTCTAGATTCCATCTCCACGCGCATCACCAACACCATGAAGAATTCGGTCAACCGCGTGGTATACGACATAACCAGCAAGCCTCCCGCGACCATAGAGTGGGAATGAAACATCCGCGGTCCGGAGATTCCTTCGGTCCGCCAGATTTTTATCTGATTCGCCGATGGCGCGGCATGAAAGTGTATGTGATCGACAACGGTGGCCAGTGGACCCACCGCGAATGGCGCGTTCTCAGGTATCTCAAAGTCGATACCAAGATCGTCCCGAACACCGCGCCGTTCGAAGACATAGCCGATGCTGATGGGATAATCCTCTCCGGCGGGGCCCCTTCAGTCGCCACCGACGGCGGGCGCCTCGGGAACTGCGGCGAATTCCTGGACAGAGCCGATTTCCCGGTCCTCGGGATATGCGCCGGCATGCAGCTGATCTGCGAGCATTTCGGCGGGAAACTCGGCCCCGGAAGCGTCCCGGAATTCGGCGGGGTCACCATCGACGTGAGGTCCCACGACGATATTTTCAGGGGGCTCCCAGACAGATTCAAGGTGTGGGCATCCCACAACGATGAGGTGAAGGTCGTCCCCGAAGGCTTCGAGGTCATCGCCTCCTCCGATACGTGCCCGCACGAGGCCGTGAGGTCCGTAGACCGTCCCATATACGGCGTTCAGTTCCACCCGGAGGTCGAGGACTCCGAATACGGGGTGGATGTCTTTAGGAATTTCCTTAAAATTATAGAAGAGCGGAAAAACCGAGGGCGGAGCCGATCTCTGCCCACTTTTTGTTTTATGGCGGTATCCGGCCATCCAAGGCCGGAATTACCGCTCAGTTCTGGCGGCTCATTGTTTCCAGCTGGCTGATGGCCTGCCAGATTATGGTCCTGCCCTGAAGGGGAATGTTGGGGTCGTTGGCAAGGTCCTCAAGGATGACGATCGCGCTTGTTGCGCGGATGTCCATGGGCTCTTTCGTGTCCAGAAGCCTTGCCTTGGCGTCCGAAGCGCCTTTTCTGATGTTTCTCGGGATGGATGTGTCTTCCGCGAGATAGTCAAGGTAATCGGTTACGTGTTTCATATCGTCTGATGCCGCTACTACCATGGTACCACCTGTCAGAAAGTTTCGAACTCTTCCTGCATATCCTGGACGAGCTGCTCGAGGACTTCCTCGAATTGGACGGATCTGTACTCCCTGATTCCGCCGAGATCGCTCTGTATTTTAACGACAAAGTCGTTGTTTTCTTTCACGAGTTCAACATTGCAGAGTACTTCTTCCATATTTGTATCCCCTTGTGTGAGACCTTATTTACAACCCTTATTTATAATCTACACAGACTCCAACATCTGGGTCAGGGTTATCTCCGGGCGTACGGGGTGTTTATTCTGCATCAGGCAATCGCAGCCGACAGCCAGAATACGTTAGGAAGCATGCGGCACGGGAGTCTGACTCAGTCGCCGGTGATATCGTCTGATACACCGTTCAAAACGGATTTTGATGCCGTTTCTGTAAAGCTACCTACGAAACTTTTAAGAGAAGGACACGATTAACGGACATTCCCGTTTGAGGTTGCCCCAGTGGTAACGAAAAACGGATAAGGGCTGCCGACGGCCGGCGGCTGGAGAACGGTAACATGGCTGAAGATAACTCGGCAGTGCAGGCTTTTTCCGAAGAGATGGAATCGAAAGCGCGTGGCTTCGGAAAGGGGAAGTATGGGAAGATCCTCAAGACCGCCCATACTCCGACCAGGGAAGAGCATAAAAAAACTATGATGATCACCGCATTGGGTATCATACTGATTGGTGCCCTTGGGTTCGCCATCTGGTGGCTTATGACGTATCTGCCTAAGTACTTCTGATGGAGGCATAGCATTGAGCAAGATCGTTTCCGGCGATTCAAAAGACGACATGGACTTCGACGAGGATTTTGAGGATCTCGAAGAGGAGTTCAAGTCCAGCGAGGAGGCGTCCGAAGCCCCCGCACCTATCGGCGGCATATTCTCCACCGAAGATGAGCGCGTCAAGAAAGTGTCCGCCGGAAGCATCGTCAATTGGGAGTTCGTAGCCTCTCCCAAGACGTCGCCTACGGCCCTTACGTTCTCAGTCGTTTACGGACGTGACGATGCCCCCGAATGGGAGGTTTCGCTCAGCGACGGTTCCGCGGAGATATGGAACAGCGCGGTGACCGGCGAGGCCCAGATCTCGGTAGACAATCCCAAGAGGTTCTATCTGAGCGCCGAGTGCCCCAGCGGAGTGAGATATGGCGATTCCGTGAGGATCGAGATAAAAGCCAAATCTTCCGCCAGCGCGGATTCGATGGATTTCGAAGCCGTCGCAAAACAGTCCATAATGATCCTGAAGACCCAGATAGACCAGGAGAAGAGCGTTGCGGACACCCTCAACGCCAAAGCCCATCTCGGTGAGAAGGACATCTATGCGATTCTGAGCCCCCAGGGACTCAGAGGATATGTGTTCGTCGAAGGCATGAACACGGAACGTCTCCTCGAGAAGACCAAGGAAATCAAAAAAGCCAGGAAATTCATCGAAGGAGAAACGTCGATAGAGGACATCGAGCCGTACCTCACCCCCGCGTCCCCTGTCATCGGCATTTCAGAGGGAGACATCGTCGAACTCGTCAGCGGACCCTTCAAGGGTGAGAAGGCAAGGGTCCAGAAGATTGACCAGGACAAAGAGGAGATCACTGTTGAGCTCATCGAAGCCATGGTCCCGATACCCATCACCGTCAAAGCGGACAGCGTTAGGGTCATCGAAAGTCAGAATCACTAAAGGAGATATGAGCAATGGTAGATACTGTTGAGGCAATGGTTGATGGAGGCAAGGCCACCGCAGGCCCGCCTCTCGGTCCCGCCCTGGGCCCTAAAGGCGTGAACATCGGGCAGGTCATCGCTAAGATCAATGAGAAGACGAAAGCTTTCGCCGGGATGAAGGTTCCTGTAAAGGTGCTCATCAACAGCGACAAAACTTTCGACATCAAAGTCGGAACCCCTCCGATGTCCGCCCTGATCAAGGGAGAGCTCGGAGTATCTTCCGGGGCCCACAACGCAAGGACTGAGAAGGTCGGAAACCTCACTCTCGATCAGGCGAAGAAGATCGCCGACATGAAGCAGGACGACCTCCTCGGAGCCGATCTCAAGGCAAGGGTCCTCGAGGTCGCGGGCAATTGCGTTTCCGTCGGAGTCACCATCGACGGAAAGAACCCCAAGGACTTCACCGCCGCCGTCAAAGCCGGCGAGTATGACGACAAGTTCTGAGAGAAACCGGGGCTCAGGCCCCCTTTTTCAGTTTTTAACTATAAGCGCGGCATCCTTTCCTTGCGCGCGAATAGAATCGCTTTTTATGGGTTCATTGGGTAGTTTTAAATATAACCCATGTCTAAGGCCGACTGCTTGTAGGAGAGCCCAAAAGCTCGTTTGCACTACGAGGAGGAATTGTATTGGCAGAAAAACCAACCGTAATGGCTGTGCAGAAAGCACTGGACAGTGCGAAGAAGCGCAATTTTACTGAAACGGTTGAGTTGGCTATCAATCTCGTTGATGTTGACCTGACTATCCCGAAGAACCGTATCACCGAGGATATCATCCTCCCGAACGGACGCGGGAAGCCGGTCAAGATCTGCGTGATTGGTGGTGGCGAACTTGCCTTGAAAGCCAAGGACGTGGCTGACCGCGTCATCACCCCCGAAGAGCTCGGGGAGATCGCGGGCGACAAGAAACAGGCCAAGAGGATCGCCAACGAAACCGACTACTTCATCGCCGAAGCGCCTTTGATGGCTGTCGTAGGTAAGAGGCTCGGTACCGTTCTCGGTCCCCGCGGAAAGATGCCTAAGCCCATCGCTCCGGGAGCAGATCCCGCCCCGATGATCGAAGGTCTCCGCAAGTCTGTGACCATCAGGACGAAAGACAGGAAGACCTTCCACGCACCCGTCGGAACGGTCAACATGAGCGCGGAAGAGATCGCGGACAACGTCGATCTCATCCTCAAGCGTGTCGAAGCCCACCTCGAGAAGGGAAAGCACAACATCGCTTCCGCTTATGTCAAGACCACGATGGGTCCATCGGAGAAGATCGCTTTGTAAGGAGGCTCAAAGATGGCACACGTCGCAACTTGGAAGAAGGACATGGTAAGCGAGCTGGTACAGGATATGCGCGAGTACCCCGTCGTCGCTGTCGTCGACATGGAGGGTATTCCCGGACAGCAGATCCAAGCCATGAGGGCCGGACTCAGAAACCACGCCAAAGTCAAGATGACCAAGGACAAACTCATGTTCCTTGCTCTCGACGAGATGGCAAAGGAGAAGCCCGGCATCGAAAAGCTCAAGGAAGCTGTCCACGGTCAGTGTGCGATTGTCACTACCGACATCGATTCGTTCAAGCTCTTCAAAAAGCTCGAGTCGACCAAGACCGCCGCTCCCGCAAAGGAGGGGCAGCTCGCACCCTACGATATCGTTGTACACAAAGGACCGACTCCCTTCGGACCTGGCCCGATTATCGGTGAACTTCAGAAAATAGGCATACCTGCCGCTGTTGAGGCAGGAAAGATAGCAGTCAGGAAGGACACGACTCTCGTCAAAGAGGGAGAGCCCATATCCGGCCCCATCGCCGCGATGCTCCCCAAACTGGAGATCCTTCCCATGGTCGTAGGTATGGACCTCAGGGCCGCCTACGAAGATGGGGTCATCTACAAGAGGGACGTCCTGGACATACCCGAAGACTACTATTCCAACATGTTCGCTACGGCCGCTCACGACGCGCTTGCGCTCGGCGTATCGATCGCGTTCCCCACGAAGGACACTATCGTGCCGCTCATCGCAAAGGCGTACAGAGAGAGCATCGGACTTTCTCTCGAGGCCGCGATACCCACCAAAGAAAACATCGACAAGCTCTTGGCAAAGGCAGACGCTCAGATGCTCGCCTTGGCCGCAACATGCGGATACACTAACGACGCCATCGCAGCGAGGGCAAGCTCTGCTGCAGCAGCGGCTCCTGCCGCACCCGTCGAGTCCGCAGCCTCCGCACCCGCCGAGAGCGCAGAAGAAGACGACACCGAGGTCAGCGAGGAAGAAGCCGCTGCAGGACTCGGTGCATTGTTCGATCTGTAAAGGAGTTGAGATAAATGGAGTACATTTACAGCGCAATGGTGCTTTACTCTGCCGGCAAGGACATCACCGAGGATGCCATCAAAGCAATCCTCACTGCCGCCGGAGTCGAAGCCGACGCAGCCAAGATCAAAGCTCTCGTTGCATCTCTCGAGGGAGTCGACATCAAAGAGGCTATCGCAAGCGCAGCCTTCGCCGCGCCCGCAGCCGGTGCCGCCGCCCCCGCCGCCGGAGCAGCAGCCGCCGCACCCGCAGCAGCAGCCGCCGACGAGCCCGAAGAGGAGACTGTGAGCGAAGAGGACGCGGCAGCTGGCCTTGGCGCACTGTTCGGATTCTGAGTTTCACATCCATAAACCTTTTACCCTTTCTGCCCATATTCGGGCAGATTTTCATGCCTTATCCGTTATGCAGACCGTGCCGCCAGCGTTTTATCCGGAGGGATCGGTCTGCGCGACGTTCTGATAGTAGCCTGCGGAGGCGCCGGATGCCGTATTTTCGCGGAGTCGGAATCCGTGCTGGAGTACTCGGTGCTCCTCATAAATTCCGACGGATCCAGCGGCGTGCCGGTGGGGCACCCGGGCATGGAAGGCTGCCGCGGCGACGCGGATCTGGCGTTCTCCATTGCTTTCGAGAACATGGACGCGATCAAAGAGGCGCTCAAAGGCTATCGCTCGGCGATCGTGTTCTCCATGCTGGGAGGCGGGACGGGAACGGGGATGGTGCCGGTGATCCTGGATTGCGCCAAGGAATGCGGGTGCAGGACGATTTCGGTCATCGGATTGCCGATGTCCTTCGAATCGGAGAGAAGGGGCAGGGCCCAGAAGGTTTTGGGCAAGATTTCTGACAGCTCCGATCGCATGTATCTTCTCGACGGGGACGCCATCATAAGGATGTGCCCCGACGCAAAGGCTCCGAGCATACTGAAGATGATCTCCCATTCCATCATATTCACGGTGAAATGCATCGCCGATATGCTTTCAGGTCCTTTTTATTCCACGTTTTTCGATAAGATCTACACCTTCGCCTATGTCTCGGAGCTGAACCCCATAATCGCGATAGAGAAGGCCGTCGATTCTTCCATTCCGGCGGTGGTCGATCCGGTCGGCAGAATAGTCGTGGCGGTCAGCTCGAAGCTGGGGGAGGCCGAATCCGACGCGATTTACGATAAGGTTGCCGCCATGACCGGAGTCGTCCCGGACATAGTGCGCAGAAACGACAGGGAAGACACCAAAATTGTGGTGTTCTTCTCGGTTTGGAGCTGACGGGAGCGTACATTCGATATACGGCGCCTGCCGTTAGGCATTTCATGGAAGCATCGCTCGAGCCGATCGGACCGGATGGGGCGGAGGAGCTCTCGCGTTTCGCATATCCCGTGTGGGTCGAGACATATGCGCCCTTGGTCGAAGGGGGGAAGAAGCGCGTGGACGAGTTCTATCCGGATTGGATGGGCCCGGATGCCGTCAGGGACCTGATCTCCCGGGGGTACAGGTTTTTCTATATCGTTTATGGGGGCGAAAGGGCCGGATATCTGTCATACAAAGTGGGCGATGAGGTTCTAACCATAAGCAAACTGTATCTTTTCCAGGATTTCCGCGGGCTGGGGCTCGGCTCTTGGGCCATGGACCGCATCCTGGAATCCGGCATGAATGAGGGGTGCTCCAAAGCGGAGCTGGTGGTCAACCATTACAACGGGCGCGCCATAGCTTTCTACAAGAAGTATGGCTTCTCAGAGATACGCCGCATACCGGAGAAAGGCACTCGTCGCCCCGATTATCTTTCGGTAATGGGCAAGGATCTGCGATACCGCCCCGGCTCTGCCGAATCGTTATCGGGCACGGGCAAGAAAGGGCAGTTCACTCCTTCCCTTTCTTCTCCCACGGCTTTCCGTGCCTGATTATTTTCGATGCGTCGCCGAAGACGCCCATGATCGTGTTGTATTCGTATTTCGTCGGTATGGCGCGCCCCATCATCCTTCTGAACATGACGCGCGTCATCTCCCTTCTTGTGAGGGGGTAATCAATGGCATCCATGAGGTCCGAGAAGAATCCGAACATGCGTTCTTTCTCGTCCCTGTCCGCTGGCTCCGCCCTCCTGTTGGTGTGCTCCGCCTGGAACATCTCGTACATCACGATGTTGGCCGCATGGGAAAGGTTGAGGATGGGATATTCCTCTCCGGCCGGTATCGTTATGAGGACATCGCACAGGTTGAGCTCCTCCTGAAGAAGGCCGATATCCTCTCTTCCGAACACTATGGCTATTTTCTCTGGGTAGCCTCTGCATTGCTCCGCGAACTCGCGCACCGGAACCGGGACGCGCGTGTAGTTCCTGTCGCCTTTCGTGGTGATTCCGCTGGTTCCCACGACCAGGAAGCAATCTTTGACGGCATCCTCGAATCCGGTGACGATGTGGACGTCATCGAGGATCTGGGACCCATGCTTGGATCTGCGATAGGCGTCGTCCCCGAGTTCGCAGGGATTCACGAGATACAGCTCTTTGACATCGAAGTTCGCCATGGACCTCGCTATGGCGCCTACGTTGCCCTCGAATTTCGCTCCGACGACGACTATGCGGATTTCAGGCATGTCCGGCGCAACGTAGACTTACGATATTTTGTTTATGACGGTCCGGCCATGTCTCCAATCCATTTTGATGCCCATAAAACACTAAAATATGAGTGCGTAAGTACTCATGGCATGGAAATCCCTAAGGATCATCCCAGATACAAATCCCTGGTTACCAGGGAGCGTCTGGCCGAAATGGTGGAGAAAGGTTTGGTTACGCCTACCGGACTGATCTCCCACGGCCGCGGGGAAGCTTACGATTATTTGATGGGGGAGAAGAGCACCGAAGCGGCTCTCTACGCGGAGAAAGCTGCCGCGGCTTTCCTTCTGGGGGCTAAGAACCCCGTGGTCTGCGTCAACGGCAATGCGGCCGCGCTCGACGCCGGCAATCTGATAAAGCTCGCGGAATGTATCCCTGCGAAGATAGAGGTCAACCTGTTCCACAGGACGCCGGAGAGGATGGAAGGCATCATCTCGTATCTGGAATCCAAAGGCGCCAAGAACGTTCTTGGGAGGGAACCCGACCAAAGGATCAAAGGTCTGAACCACGACCGCGCGCTGTGCACTGGCGAAGGCATATTCTCCAGCGATGTGATCATTGTCCCGATCGAGGACGGCGACCGCGCCGAAGCGCTGGTATCCATGGGCAAGACGGTGATATCCATCGATCTCAACCCGTTGTCCCGCACTTCCCGCACCGCCAGCGTCCCGATCTCCGACGAGATGACCAGAGCCTTGGAGAACATCATCCGTTTCATAGGCGAGCTTTCAGGGGATTCCGAGAGCATCGAGAGGATCAAAAAAGAATTCTCTTCATCGGATTGCCGCCGCAGGACCGTCGAATGCATATGCGACAACCTCATGTCAGAATTCAGGGAGCGATAAAATGGACGACGAATTGAAAAGAGGGAGTCTCAGACTCCATTGGGCCGAAAGCCACATGCCAGTTTTGAAGGACATAAGGAAGCGCTTCATCGATGAGCAGCCGTTGGCCGGCCTCAAGATAGGTATGGCCCTCCACACCGAAGCTAAGACCGGGATGCTGGCAGTAACGTTGGCCGATGCCGGGGCAGAGATCCGCTTGGCCAGCTGCAACCCGCTTTCCACCGACGATTCCGTTGTCCTCGCGCTGCGCGAGGAGTTCGGCCTGAAAGTATACGCCAAAAAATGGGAATCCTCCGAGGAATACTATCGCAACCTCAACTCCATCCTCGACATGTCGCCGGATTTCATAATCGACGACGGCGCCGATCTGGTAGCAATGTCCCACACTTCCCGCAAAGAGGTGCTGTCCACCGTCAAAGCCGCGAACGAGGAGACCACCACCGGCGTAGTCCGCCTCAAGGCGATGGCCGCCGACGGGGCGCTCAAGTTCCCTGTTCTGAACGTCAACGACGCGAAGATGAAGTTCCTGTTCGACAACAGATATGGGACCGGCCAGTCCGCCTTTGACGGGTGGATGAACGCCACCAATCTCATCGTCGCCGGTAAGAGGCTGGTCGTCGCCGGCTACGGATGGTGCGGCAAAGGCGTCGCGATGAGGGCCAAAGGCCTCGGTGCTTCCGTCATCGTTACGGAAGTGGATCCGGTCAAAGCGATAGAGGCCAAGATGGACGGGTTCGAGGTCATGAAGATGATCGACGCGGTAAAGGTCGCCGACCTCATCATCACCGTCACCGGTTGCAAAGATATCATCGCGGCGGAGCACATCGCCGTCATGAAGGACGGATGCGTCATGGGCAACGTCGGGCATTTCGACAACGAGATCAGCAAGCCTGCCCTCGAGGAAGGCTCTGTGTCATGCGAAAGGGTCCGCGATTTCATCGACGAATACAAGATGAAAGATGGCCGCAGCCTGTATCTCATAGCCGAGGGCCGCCTGATGAACCTCGCCGCCGGGCAGGGGCATCCCGCGGAGATAATGGATATGAGCTTCTCCACCCAGGCGCTGGGCGTCGTCCACATGTCGCGCCATTACAAGGAGATGGAGCCCAAGGTCTATGCCGTCCCGCAGGAGATCGATTCCGAGATAGCCGCCATCAAGCTGAAATCCATGGGCGTAGAGATCGATACTCTTACCGACTCGCAGGTGAGCTACATTACCGGCTGGAAGGAGGGTACATGAGCCCCTTCCTGTCGGTTTATGGCCACGTGACTATAGATCAGATAATGGGAGTGAAGAAATTCCCCGCTGCGGGGACAACGGAAGACGTAATCTCAGCGGTAACGACGCTCGGAGGAACCGGCACCAACATCGCGGTTACCGCCGCGAGGCTCGGCTGCCCTACGGCCTTATGCGCGATGGTCGGAGCGGATTTCCCCGCTTCGTTCGAGAAGGAGATCAGGGATTCCGGTCTGATCATGGACGACTTCGTCCACGTGGACGGGTACGATACGTCGAAGGCGATAGTCGTCAACGACCAGGATATGGTCCAGAAGGTCCTGTTCTACCAGGGTCCCCAGGGATTCGCTGGCGATACCGGCATAACGCTAACAAAAATGGCGTCCGAGTCCAGATTCGTGCATTTCTGCACCGGCCAGCCGTCATATTACATCGATCTGATGGGACGGCTTCCGGATGCGTTCATTGCCGTGGATCCGGCGCAGGAATCCCATCGCATATGGAACGAAAAGACTTTCCCGGCGGCGCTGGAGCTTTCCGACGCGGTGTTCTGTAACGAAAAAGAGGCGGAATCCCTCGCCAGATACATAGGGAAGAGCAGCATCTTCGACGCCGAAGTCGGTCTGGCCGTATGCACGTTCGGATCCGAAGGGAGCGAAGCGCGCATGGGAGACGAGAGGATCAGGATCCCAGCGGTGAAAGCCGACAAGGTGGCTGATGTCACCGGCGCCGGAGATTCCTACAGGGCAGGCTTCTATACCTCTCTGTATCGCGGATACCGCATCCCAGAGGCTCTGGTGATAGCCGCCGCAGTCTCGTCCTTCGTCGTCGAGAAGGTCGGAGCGCTTACGAACACGCCTTCGTGGGAGGCCGCGCTGGAGAGGGCCGAGCCATATTTCGGGGAGATTTCCGGATGCTGATAGCGATCACCGGCACCCCGGGCGTCGGGAAGAGCGCGGCGTCGGCCGAGCTCCGTTCCAGAGGTTTCGAGGTCGTGGACCTGAAAGCCCATATAATGTCGCACGGCCTTATGGGGCCCCTGGATGAGAGCAGAGACACTCACGAGGTGGATTTGGACCTTCTCAACGATTCGCTGGAGGAGTACAGAGAGCGCGAAGGCACCGCGTTCATGGAAGGGCATCTTTCGCATTACATGGATTGCGGGCGCATAATCGTCCTCAGATGCTCCCCTGATACGGTCGCTGAGAGGCTCAGAGCCAGAGGATACGGCGAATCCAAGGTTCTGGAGAACGTCAGGTCCGAGGTTCTGGACGTGATCCTGTGCGAATCTGTGGACACCGACATCCCGGTGGCCGAGATAGATTGCACAGGGCATTCCGTGGCGGAGGTCGCTGACATGATCGAACAGGCGGCTTCCGGGGGAGAGTTCCCCCCGGGGAAGGTCGACTGGTCTCAGGAGATGGAGAAATGGTTCTAGACGGACAGAGAGCGAGAGCAGATTTCGCTTTGGCCCCGGTGGCCAAGAAGCTGATAGGGGTCAATCCCAACCTGATATCGTGGATCGGGCTCATAATAGCGCTGCTGTGCGGCGTGCTGTTCTATCTCAGCGGATTCGAAGGCAAAGAGTATCTGCTGATAGTCGGCGCTATATCGGTCATCGTGTCGGGATATTTCGATGCGCTGGACGGCAAAGTGGCCAAACTGGCCGGGAAAGCTTCCCGCAAAGGCGATTATCTGGACCACGTGTTCGACAGATACGCGGATGTCTTCATGATCGGCGGCGTCGCGGTGAGCTCTTGGTGCGATCCATATCTCGGCATGGCCGCTTTGGTCGGGGTGCTTCTGACTTCGTACATGGGCACGCAGGCCCAGGCCATCGGCGCGCCGCGTCTGTATGCGGGGCTCCTCGGCCGCGCGGACAGGGTCGTCCTTTCCACGCTGTTCCCGATAATCCAGTTCGTCATGATGCAGTTCGGGTTCGGATCCTTCGAAATAGCCGGTTTCACCCTGAATTGGCTCGAGATAATGATGCTTTGGTTCGCCGTGGTGGGGAACCTCACCGCGATTCAGAGGGCCATCATAACCTGGCGGAACCTCTGCGCCGAGGACAAGAAAAACTGAGCTCAGGCTTTGCTTCCAGGGGCTTCCCCATCAGGTTTCCGGGGGCCTCTGGCCTTTATCCTGTAATAGTTCAGAGGATGGTTTATTTTCGCGCAGAGAGCGTTCGGCTCGAAGCACAATCCTTCGGTCTTCATCGTCTTGCATTCCGGCGGGGTATAAGCGTCCCTCCCGTACAGCTCCCCTGTGATGTGTTTTATCTGGTATTCCGACTTCGATTCGTCGAAATCAGGGGATTCCGCGAAGATCCTGATGATGCCGTCGTAATCCAGCCCCAAGGCGGACATGAACGTTACCAGGGCGAACCTTCCGCTGTGCGGCAGGTTGATTCCCTTCATGGCCAGTTCCAGAAGATGTGATACGCAGGGCGGGAGGTATTCGTCTTTCATGCCTTCCCCGCGGGTCGGGCTCATCTTCATCTTGGCCGTTTCCAACGCCGCCCTCACTTCGTCGCAGTCCTTTTTCAGATACGGCAGGAATTCTTCCGGAGGTTTGAGGGGAAGCTCGGATTCTATCTTGTCCTGCAGGGCGTTCTGCATCAGGCGGTTGAATTTCTCCTTCGGAAGGAACACGATTCCGGAGCGGATGTCGCTGTTTATCAGCTTCCAGTCGATGCTCTTCATCCTGCTGGACAGCATGAGGTAATCCGGGAAGCTCATGCGCATCGTGCCGTCGCTGTCCGTCGCGGCTTTGAAGCCCAGCTCATCCGAGACATAAAGGATGGTCTGGCGGTCCTCGTCGGAGAGCACTTTGTTCATGCGGACGGCCTCTCCCAGAGCGTACCTCTTGGTGAGGTATCTGTCCCATATGGTAGACACCAGAATCCTCGCGTACGGGTACGACAGGACCTCCATGAGGCAGTCGTAATCCCTCATGAGAGGTTTGTATGCGACTTCGCCGGAGTTTATGGCGTCCAGGACCCTCTCTTTGCCGCGGGCGCGGGCGGGCGAGAAGCTTTCCATCGTTATGAGGGATTCCAGGTCCGCGGAGTTTTCCGCCGCGAATTCCGATGCCTCCCTAAGGAACGGGAATTTGGCGGAAAGTCTCGCGTCCATGGCCATCAACCGTCTGCCGCAGGGTATCCAGCAGGCTCATCCGAGCAGGGATGTGTCCTTCAAAGTCCTGACGGTCTTGGAGCTGCCGTCGGTTTCCTCTTCTTTGTAGAGGACGCCGTCTTTTCCTATGTACAGGATCTTTTTCCCGGAGTTTATCTCGTACAGGGTGCAGCTGACGTTTCCCCAGTGCGTGGGGACCATCTCGTCCCTGTAGTTTATACCGGACATCTTCTGGGCGTTCCTGCGGAGCTTCCCAAGGAATTCCGCTGCCGACATGGTTTCGGTGCCGTCCGTCTTCTCCACCGAGTATCTGCCGTCTTCCTCGGAGACGATCTCATATCTCTCCGAATATGCGGTGCCTTGCTTTTCGACTTCATACTCTATGAAATCCCCTTGTTTCAGATCGGTTCTGAGGTTCAGATCGGCGATTCTGGCATCCGTATTTTTGCTGGGGCTGCGAAGATACATTATGACGAATACGCCGCCTATGATCATCGCGGTGATGGATCCTATCAGAGCGATGGTGACGAGGATAGACATGGTTGGAAAAACGACTCTCTCGTATATATCGGTGGCATAAGGGGGATGCGATGCATAGGGGGATCATTGCGAAGGCCAAACGATTCTCAGCAGCTTTTCAGCCACTTCGGGGTCGCCTATGGCTTCGGCCAAATCCTCGGGCCCAGAGAAAGGCCTTTCCAAGACCAGCTTCGCCGCCCTCTTCTTTCCGATCCCGGGGAGGGATTCCAAGGCGCTGAGAGGCAGGCGGTTGATATCGAACGGATATGTCACGCCGGTGATCGAGCGGAACCCCCAATCGGTTATGAACACGTCATAGAACTTTTCCGTCTCCATTCTGTATGGGATCCCCACCAGAAGAGGGTACGATCCGATCTGCCTGCCGAATGTGACGTTTCCGTCGTTCAGTTCGGCGTAGACGTCTTTGAGGACGGTTCCGTATGGGGCGACGCGTTCCAGCATGGCGCGGTCTACTTCCGAGCGCACTTCTTCCTTGAATTTCTTGAACCTTCTCTGGTCCACTTTGACGTCGAATTCGCGCCTCACCGGAAGGACCTGGCGGATGTTTATGCGTCTGACCATCAGATTCTCGTCCCTTATCTTTCTGAGGAAATCCAGGTCCATGGCGTAAGTGGCTGCGGTCTCCCCGTCCAGGCCGCATATGATGTTTATTCCGGGGAGGAGTTTCGGCATTCCTCTGGGGCCTCTCTCGTTGCCGACTTCGTTTATGAGCCTGACGGCGGTGAGGACCTGGTCTGAGGTGCTGTTCAGGTTGTTCTCCATGTACACTCTGGGATCGGCGGATTCCATCCCCAGTGCGAGCACGTTTCCGTCGGTGCAGCATTCCACTATAGTCTTAAGGACCTCGCGGGATTCGTCGGGATACGTGGCGATGACCGCCGCATCCGCGTTGTCCACGTGCATGGTGCTGAAACCCATTGAAGAGAGGCCTTCGAACAGCTTTTTTATCGCGGCGACGTTCGGTTTGGGGACGGAGGATTCGTCATCGGATCCATAGGAGACGATGCATGTCTGTCCTCCGACTCTTATGTTCGTAACCCCCAAATCCCTCAGCTTCCGGGCTTCGGCCAGTATGTCCTCGGGTTTTCTGGTCAGGGGCTTCCCTTTGAGGGGCTCTATGCAATAGGAGCACCCTCCCGTGGCGTATCTGTGGCATCCGCGGTAGGATTCTATCTCGGCGACCAGCGGCTGAGGGAAATCCTGGTGCTGGGTGACGATGTCTGCCCCCAGGAGCATCCACCTGTTCCATTCGTCCAGCGTGCGCAGCCTTTCTCTGACTTCTTTTCCCATCATCCCATCGTAGAGGGATGCTGCCGGGTCTTTTCTGATGATGAAATCGAATTTCTGGGCGATCGCGGAGTCCGTCGCCGAGCCGCTTATCAGGCGCCATCCCTTCAGGCGGGGGAAGATGCTCTCCAGTTCCTTCGAGGACATCGGCATGGAGCGGAGGTATTTTCCCGGGACTGTATTTCCTGATAAGACTATAGTGACAGATGCGTCCGGAATCTTCTTCCCTTTGCGGATCATGTCGATGGAAACGTATTCCACTCTGTCCGCTCCCGCATCGATAGCTGCCCCGGCGATGGAGCGGATCATCGGAGAGATGTACGGCGGGACGCCAAGCGCCGCCGGGTCGTCGATGTAGCCGTCTATCAAAGCGACAATGATCTCCTTCGCCATGGTTCCGGATGCCCGTCGGATATAAAGACGGTATCTCATCTTAATCGTGTCAACGGCGTTTAGTTCATTGACACTCCGTAGAGTAGCAATGATAGTAGCAATGTAAGTGGTTGCGCTGCAATTGCCGCTTGAAAATTTTTATCGCCAATATGCATCGCATCTGCATGGAGTTCGATTCGATGCCGAGGTATGAATTGACGGAGAAGATGTTCCGCCAATTGGTGAGAATCGACGATTGCATCTCCCATCTTTCGGCTATGGAAGGCAAAGCCCAAGCGATACTACGCAAAAGCTCTCACATACGGTCGATAAATTCATCATTGGCCATAGAAGGTAATGAACTTCCGCTGAGCAAAACCATCGATATGATAAACGGAAAAACGGTGCAAGGGCCGTTCGACGAAATAGTGGAAACAAAAAACGCAATAGAAGCGTACTCCCAGATAGGGAAGTTCGATGTCTCGTCGGTAGAGGATTTCCTCAGAATCCACGATGTTCTTACATTCGGACTCATAGAGAAGCCCGGTTTCAGAGAGGAAAGGGCGGGGGTTTTTGATGGCTCCGAGCTTATATACGAAGCCCCAGACTATGCTCTGGTGCCCGATCTCATGGAGGGTTGTTCGATTGGTATTCTAAGTCGAACAGCCAGATTATTGTCAAATCTGCGATAATGCATTTTTACATAGCTTCCATACCGAAATTCTGCGCATGTAAGTAATTCAGTCCTTGGAGATCGCAAGGCGCCTGAGGTCGCATACCTCGACGCCCGAGATCGGCTCCTTCGGGACATCGACCCCGAACAGCCCGAAGATGCTCCTGCAGTTCTTCGAGATCT
>JAFXUX010000026.1 GCA_017524805.1 Candidatus Methanomethylophilaceae archaeon | reverse complement strand
TTCCTCAGCGCGCTGAGGATCCAGAAGCCCGACGAGAGGCAGACGCTGCCCGCATCCCAATACATCCCTCAAAGCGCCATCGAAACTGCGAAAGAGGGCCAGAAGGCCGAATGATATACCTACAAAAACGAGAAATTCAGATAATAATACAACGTATTAATTATGAATTTTTATTTCTATAATTGCTTGGTTATAATACACCATTATTGGGCCCTGATTCAGGGGTAATCCTCCAAGTGTGGATAAAAGATATCTATGCTTGTTTTTCCCCGCATTGCGGGGTTTGCCTAATTGTATAGTAATATCAAACGTTATTCCAAGAATCTGATGGATAAGCAAAGATAATTCACGGAAAACATTAATCAGGAACGCCTCTCAAATGGTCTGTTGAACGATCCTATCTCGATCAGATTCCCTTCCGGGTCCGCGATGTAGCAGGTCCTCTGGCCCCAAGGCTCTGTGGTCGGCTCCAGGACTGGCTCGGCGCCCTTCGAGACCGCGTCCGCGAAAGCTGTGTCCACCTCCTCGAACGTGTCCACGTAAAGAGCCACCTCGAAATGCCCGTTCAGGCCCCTGACGTACTCGTACCTCCGATCGGTCATCTCCTCGAAGTCCCTCCTCCCGTACAGGAGGAACAGCGTCCCGTCCTTTACCAGGTATACGTTGGACGCATCCTCGCCCTCCTCTATCTCGAACCCCAGGACATCCCTGTAGAAGCGCACCATCTCGCCCATGTCCTTCACCAGTATTCCGAAACCGTCCAGCCTCATACCAACGCTTCCTTCATCTTATAGGATGCCTCACGACCGTCCTCAGCTTCTCCGGCGGCGTCCTCCTCGCACCCGAGAGATATATCCCGTGATGGAAGCGGCTTCCAGAGATGTCCGGAGAATAGCCTTCCCTCTCCATGAACCCATGCATGAGACTTATGGTCGCAGGCTCGCCGTCGTAGCTGCCGGCATGCATGCACTGGACGCAGAGGCCCTCTCCGTACGGCAGAAACTCCACATCAGAGAAGTCGGCTCCCTTCTTCCTCTCGGCCTCCTCCACAGCCCAATCTAAATCGTCCTCATCAACGAAGTCGGGCAGGCGGATGAGAGATATCCACCTGAGGTCCTCCTTGCGGGAGCAGTCAATCTCCATAGTTCCTTCCTGCCGCCCTTCCTGCTCATCTTGATCGTGAACGCCGCCGCATAGAGCTTGCCCATGGATCTCCCGAACTCCCCGCCTTCTTCGTTCGGGTCTCCCTTCCCCCGGACCGCGATGTATCCCATCGGCGGGACGCCCACGATCGCCGGCTTCTTCGGAGGCATGCAGAACTCCCTGCACTCCTTCTTGCAGTCGAAAGGCATGGCTCTCGTCCGGACAATCGTCTGTTTTATATAGAGACGTTCCGAGACGTACTCATGATCTACACCCCGCTGACGTATCTGGCCATGCGCATCGCATACGACGCCCACCACGGGACGATGGACAGGAGCGGCGCCCCTTACATATTCCATCCATACGAGGTCGCTTCCAGGATGGACGATGAGCTCTCCACTGTCGTCGCCCTGCTGCACGACGTGGTCGAGGACACCGACGTGACCTTCGAGGACCTGTCCGCCAAAGGCATCCCCGACGAAGCCATCGGACCGCTTAGGCTGCTGACCCACGACCCGGAAGTCCCGTACATGACGTACATCTAGGAAATCAGCAAAGATCCGGTCGCCACGAAGGTGAAGTTATCCGACCTTACTCACAACATGGACAGATCAAGGTACTGCCGCCCGCTCAACTTCCGCGAGGAAACCAGATATCAGAAGTACGAGCTGGCGAAAAAGTGCCTGCTGAGCGTATCGACGGAACAGGATTGAAACCTGTGTTCAGAAGCTCCCGCATTGGGCCGAGCAAGAGCCCCCTCAGAAAGAGCCCCTGCTAGGCCTGCGGTCCCGGATGGAACTCACGCATGCATGTCCGGAGGATAGCTGACGCTTTCGGTCTTGCCGATTCCCTTCATGATCCTCTCGCACACGGAGCACACGGGAACGGATACGGAGAAGGATCTGCTCTGCCCCCTCATCCCGTACTGGCGGGAAGGCTCCGCGGCCACGTCGTACACCTTCACGCCGCGGATCTCCACGCGGAACAGCCTTCCGACATCGTATGGGGATGCTTCTTTCCTCAGCGCTTCGTACCTTTCCTCGGACGCTCTGCGCACATCGGTAACCGTGTCGGAGGCCTTCGGATTGAAAGCGGAGGAACGGCGGTTGAGGAGCTGGTCCAGAAGATTAAGGTCCGAATCCTTCAATGGATAATCATGCCTGCGGGCGAAGTCTATCTTGGAGGAGTTCCAGTCGCCGAACTCGTCCAGAAAAGGCTTCGAGGCCAGCAGCCCCTCCATCCCTCTGGTGCGGAGGTATTCGAAATCCCTGCGGGCGACAGCGGAATCGATCTCGGCCAGCTCCCGGCTCTTCTCGGCGGCCTTCCTGTCGCTGCTCATTCTGGCGTTGTCCCTGAAATCGGACGAAACGTCCAAAAACGACTCGATCTCTTTGACGGTCCTTCTGCATATGTAGCATCTGCTGGAATCCATGGGGCAGAATCTATTTGGATGTATATACCAAGTTGCCGGCAGCCCTGAGAAGGGCCCCTCCTAGCCGCGAGATCATCCCCCAGATTGCGGCCATTATCCTCTCATTTCCTTTCGTGCTCACTGAAAACTGTGTGAGAGGAATATTTTTGAAAGTTTTACCGTCAGGGTAATGAAGGTTTTACCACCCATCAAAAATCTCAGAATCCGCGTTTCCGCTCTTCGAATTCGCGGATCGCCAGGAGCATGTCCCTGAAAGTGGTCTTCTCCGGGACTATCTGCGGCGGGTGGCCCAGCTGCTTGAGCCTCTCGGACGTGGGCCTGCCGATGGCGGCTCTGTCCACGGATGAAAGCATTCCGTCCGCTTTATCTGCGCCGTACTCGGCCTCCAGCTCCTCCCTGAACGACGAGGCAGACATGGGGCTGGTGAACGCGATCGCATCCAGCCCACCAGATTCCAGAGCGCCCATGATGGCTTTCAGCTCGGGGGTCATCCCGACCTTCTCGAGGCGGTAAGCCGGGAACTCGATGACCTCAGCCCCGGCGTCTGAAAGGCCTTCCCTCAGGATGTCGGTGCCGGAATCGGATCTCACCAGCAAGACGCCCTTGCCGCGGACGAGCGGGGAAAGCATCGCGACTACGCCGTAGGAACTGTAATCGTCCTGCGGCATCATGGCGGCCTCCATCCCATGCCCGGCCAGAACATCGGATGTGTGCGGCCCGATGGATACCGCAGGGATGCGGGAGAAGAGGGACGCGAACCTCCCGTCCCCCCATTTTTTGGAGCAGAATTCCACCGCCGTCCCCGAGCCGAAGACGGCGAAGGACACCTTCCCGGACAGCAGATCCCTCTCCGCTGCAAGATAATCCGAATCGTATCCCGGCATGGCCCTGAGGGAGGGGGCCGCCATGGCCTCCATCCCCAGAGATTCAGCCAAGGAAAGCGATTCGTCTATCTTGTCCGCAGGCGGGTGAAGGCTATGCGGACGGTCATCTCAGATCGCCGAGGACGTCGTGGAGAGTGGCGACGGTTCCTATGACCATGATCCCGGGGGCTTCCAGGCCTTTGGAATCGATGGTCTCCTTCAGTCTGGACACCACGGTGCGCTCGATCCTCTGCTGCGGAGTGGAGCCGCTGGTGATTATGGCCGCGGGCATCTCAGGGTCCATCCCTCCGGCTATGAGCTCCGAGGAGATGTGCTCCGCGTTGCCCATTCCCATCAGGATGACCAGGGTTCCGTGGCCGTTCACCAAGGCTTTCCAGTCGATGCGGTCCTCGCCCCTGTCGGCCTTCTCGTGGCCGGTGAGGAATGTCACCAAGGGGGTGTGGTCCCTGTGCGTGACGGGAATCCCGCAGAGCTCCGGGACGGATATCGTGGATGATATCCCGGGCACTACGTGGACCTCCAATCCCGCTTTCCTGAGCTCCTCGGCTTCCTCCGCGCCGCGCCCGAACATGAACGGGTCGCCGCCCTTGAGGCGCACGACGATCTTCCCTGCTTCGGCCAGCTCCACCAGCTTGGCGTTGGTCTGGCTCTGGGTCATGTGGTGGTCGCCGCCCCTCTTACCAGCGTCGATCAGTTCTGCGCCCTCTTTGCACATCTTCAGAAGCTCGGGGTTGGCCAGAGCGTCATAGACGACGACATCGGCCTCCCTGATCAGCTCCGCCGCCTTCACGGTCAGCAGCCCCAGATCCCCGGGCCCGGCCCCTACCAAATAAACTTTTCCAGTCATTCCTTTCCCCTCAGAATATCTGCGATCTCCGCTATGTCGTTCTCCCCGTACGCATGGGGGATGACTTTGCTCAGCCTCACCGGCTCTTCCGTAAAGGCGAAGGAGACCGCGTTCACGCTGAATCCTCCGACAAGTTTCCTGACGTAGATTCCCACGGGCGACGAGCATCCCGCGCCCAATGACCTCATGATGGAGCGCTCGATGGTGACGCATTCCCTCGTTACCTTGTCGTCGATCTTCGACAGGGCCGCAAGAACCTCGGCATCGTCCGACCTGCACTCTATCGCCACCGCTCCCTGCGCCGGAGCCGGGACGAACCTCAGCGGATCCAGTGGGAACATGTCCCTGGAGATCCCCATGCGGTGCATGCCCGCCTTGGCCAGCACGATGGCGTCGTATTCGCCCTTATCCAGCTTGTCCATCCTGGTATGGATGTTGCCTCTGAGCGGAACGCACTCCACGTCCGGCCTGGCCTCTTTGATCAGGGAGATCCTGCGTATGGAGGACGTGCCTATCTTCGCCCCGGGAGGAAGCTCCCCCAGTGGGATGGGCATTATGATGTCCTCCACCGGATCCCTCCTCATTATCGCGCCGATGGTAAGGCCTTCCTCCATGTCGATCGGTATGTCCTTCAGCGAATTCACCGAGACGTCGATGCTCCCGCTTTTGATCGCCGCGTCGAGCTCTCTTACGAAAGCCCCGGTGGCGCTCATCTTGTCCAGAGGCGAGGTCAGATCTATGTCCCCGAGGGATTTGATGCCGACCACGTCGATGCTCCCGGAATATCCTGAAGCGCGCATGGCATCGACGAACATCTCCGTCTGCCTCATGGCCAAGGCGCTTTCCCTGGATCCTGCCCTCATGCCTTCAGCCTCCTCACGGCGGAATCGAAAGCCTCCGCGATCTTCCTGGAATCCTCCTCGGTATGCGCGGCGGACATGAACTCCACCTCCAGAGCAGAAGGCGGAAGATAGACGCCGGAATCCAGCATGCATGCGAACAGCTTGGCGAAGGACTCCCTGTCCACTCCCCGCGCCTCGCGGCCGTTGGAGATGGAATCCATGCCCAGGCCGATCGAGAACATCGAACCGACGCTTTGGATGCAGCCTTTGACTCCGGAATCCGCGAGGGAATCCCTCAGCGATGATACCAGATCAGCGGTGGCGGCGTTCAGCGCCCCGTATTTCCCTTCCATAAAGTTCAGGAGGGCGAGACCTGCGGCGGCGCTCACGGGATTGCCTGCGAAGGTCCCTGCCGCATAAACGCTTCCCTGGGGGGCCACGTTCTCCATGATCTCCCTCTTTCCGCCGAATGCTCCGGCGGGGAATCCTCCGCCGATGATCTTGCCCATGGTCGTGAGGTCGGGCGTGACGCCGAGCATCTTCTGGGCGCCCCCTCCTGAGAGCCTCATGCCGGTGATGACCTCGTCGAAGATCAGCAGGACGCCGTGGGACGAGGTTATCTTCCTCATCTCCTCCAGGTATCCTTTCTTAGGCGGAACCACCCCGACGTTCCCGAGGACCGGCTCCATTATCACGGCGGCGATGTCGTCGTTCTTATCCAGCAGGCTCTCGAACATCCCTGCGTCGTTGTAATCGACGGCGTAAGTGTTCTTTACGGCGTCCTCGGGGACTCCTGCGGAGCCTGGGACCCCTTGGGCCGAACCTGACCCGGCCGCGATGAGCATCGCGTCGTGGGCGCCGTGGAACCCGCCGTCGATCTTGACTATCCCGTCCTTACCGGTGTGCCCTCTGGCCAGCCTTATCGCGTGCATGGTGGCTTCCGTACCTGAGCAGGCAAGGCGGACCATATCGCATGAAGGCATCCTCCCAGCTATTTTCTCGATGAGGCTGAGCTCCGGTTCGGAAGGAGCGCCGTAGACGGTTCCCTTCCTGATCTGGGCGGCCGCGGCATCGATGACATCGGGGCAGGCGTGCCCTGCGATCAGCGGCCCGTAGGCCATGCAGAGATCGACGTATTCGTTTCCGTCGGCGTCGATTATGTGCGAGCCTTTCCCTTCCGCGATGAAAAGAGGGTTGGGAGGGAAAGCCCTGACCGGGCTGGATACCCCTCCGGGCGTCAGCGCCTTCGATCTTGAGAACAGCGCCGCGGATCTGGGGCCCCTCATCTGCGCTCCCTCAGATATCTGGCGGCCTCTTTGGCGTAATAGGTTATGATGATGTCCGCGCCGGCCCTCTTGATTGCCAGGAGCGATTCCATCATTATCCTTTCCTCGTCGATCCATCCCTTGGCTGCCGCGGCTTTGATCATCGCATATTCTCCGGATACCTGGTAGGCGGCGATCGGGATCGGATAATTATCTGCGGCCTCCCTGATTATGTCAAGATACGGCCCGGCTGGCTTCACCATTATGATGTCGCAGCCTTCGGCCACATCCATGTCGATCTCGCGCATCGCTTCGCGCCTGTTGCCGCAGGGCATCTGATATCCGGCGCGGTTGCCTCTGCCGGGAGCGGAGCAGGCCACGTCCCTGAACGGGCCGTAGAACGCGCTGTGGAACTTCGCGCTGTACGCCATTATGGCGACGTCCTCGAACCCGGCCTCGTCAAGAGCCGAGCGTATGGCGGCAATCTGGCCGTCCATCATCCCGCTGGGAGCGATGATGTCCGCTCCGGCCGCGGCCTGGGAGACAGCTATCTTCTGGTACAGCTCCAAGGTCTTGTCGTTGTCCACCGCCCCGGTGACATCGAGGACGCCGCAGTGCCCGTGGTCGGTGTATTCGCACATGCACAGGTCTGCGATTATCAGAAGGTCGGAAGCCGCCCTGAGGCCTCTGATGGCCCTCTGGACGACGCCCTCGTCGGAATAAGCGTCCGTTCCCTTCGCGTCTTTGTGGTCTGGGACGCCGAAGACCAGGACAGCGTTCACGCCGGCACCCTGGATCTCCTTGGCGATGTCCATGTAGCCGGAAAGCGGATAGGTCACGACGCCCGGCATCGAATCCGTCGTGCGGGGTTCGGTCAAATTGGCGTCGAAGAATATCGGGAGCACGAACTCCGAAGAGTCCAGCCTGGTCTCTGCGACGAGATCCCTCATTTTCTGGCTCGTTCTGAGCCTTCTCATGCGTACCTGCGGATAATACATCTCATTCATCCTCCAATCCGAACAGGATCCTTGCGGCCCTGCACGTATCAAGGTCTCCGCTCCGGGAGGCCTTTCTCATATTGATATAAAGTTCTGAAGTGAGTTTGTTGAGGAGCACCCTCGAGAAATCGTCGAGGACCTCCTCCGGATCGGCTGTGCTCAGGCGGGACCTCGCTTCGGCCAGCTCGCGCTCCTTTATGCCTGAGAGCTTTATGCTTATGCCGCGGATGAGCTCGTTGGCGGTGGATTCGGCGCGCTCCTTCTCCATCTTCGCCAGCTCCTCCTTTATGATGTGCTCCGCGTCGGATATCTCCGCGGTCCTGCGGGCCACGTTGTCCATCGCAATCGTCTGCAGGGAGTCCATGGTCTCCAGCGAGACTCCAGGTATCTCCCCGACCTCTTTCTCGACGTTGCGCGGAACTGAGACGTCTATCAGAAGCAGCGGCCTCCCGCCCCTCTTGGAGACGGCGTCCAAAGCATTGCCGTAGTGCACGACCGGGTGCGGAGCCGACGTGGCCACAAGTATCAGGTCGCTGTCGGCCAGAGCGTCGTGCATGCGGTCCCAAGTCAGGGCGGTCCCTCCCAGCTCCTCTGCGAGGATCATGGCGTTGTGGAAAGTCCTGTTGGAGACGATGACCGTCTTCGGCCCTTTCCCGACGAGGTTCTTGGCGATGACCGTGGCCATGTCCCCGGCTCCGAGGATGGTGACGATCTTGTCGCTCAGAGTCCCCAGCCTGCTCTCTGCAAGCTCGACGGCCGCCGAACCCACAGACACGGCCCCTTTGTTCAGGGAGGTCTCGGATCTGACCCTCTTCCCTACCGTGAGCGCATGGTCGAAAAGGTAGGAGAGCATGCTTTTCGCATGGCCGCCGGCGCGGGCCGCGATATACGAATCCCTTATCTGATGCTGTATCTGGTCTTCCCCGACGATCAGGGACTCCAGACCGCAGATGACCCTGAACAGATGCTTGATGCTGGCGTCGTCCTCGAGGATGAAGTGGACGTTCCCCGCTCCCTCTGGGATGTGGTCGCGTGCCAGGCCGGAGAACATCTCCCTGACCTGTCCGTTGCTGTCGGCGGCGACATAGGCCTCGAAACGGTTGCATGTCCTTACCACCACGTATTCAAGCGCCTCGGGGCAGGACAGGATGTGCTCCTCCACGTTCTCCTCCAAGCCGGTTATTATTCTGTCAAGGCCTTCAACGCCTCCCGCGGAGGTGTGCGTGACATGGAAGCTCACTATCATTGGATCACCTTCCTCTCAGCCGTCTCGAATGCCTTCTGATGGTCTCCCGCCCGTATCGATTCCCAGATGCTTTCGTCATGGAGGATGTCGCGGAGGATCTCTGCGCGGCGCTTCTGCTCCGGAATCTCCGACATGACGATAGGCCTCATGCGCACCATCAGATCCATCATATCGTCAAGGGAATCGTCCAGAACCGGCTCCAAGATCTCTGCCACATAGGGAGGGAAAGCCGGGACCCTGCCTTCGGACGAAACGCATACGGAGTAATTCCTCCTCCTGATCGTGGAAGGTATGAGGATGTCCCCGCCCCCATGGGCGGAATTCACCGGCACCCCGGACTCCTTGGCCGAGTCGCGGACCATCGCGTTGAGGCTTTTGCTGTCGGTGGCCGCCACCGCGATGAACGTCCCCGGCAGATTGTCGCGGACGGTTTCGGGCGTTATGTCGCATTGCACGCATTCGTCCGCGATGTCTCTGATCTCTGGCAGTATGTCCCTGGCAATGACTCTGATCCTGAATCCCTCGAAATGCCTTATCTTCCTGAGGGCCACATTTCCGCCTCCGAAGACCGTAATCAGGCGATCCCCGGATTCTATGTACACGGGCGCCATGGGAGCCATTCAGACGACCTTCTCGAAGCTCTTCTTTATGATCAGCGTCGTGAAATACCCATATTCCATGCCTGGGCGGACGGGGCCGACATATTCGTCCGGCATCCCGACGTTGCTGATGACCGTCATGCACTCCGGACCCATGCCGCGCCCTTTCATCTGGCCCAATATCTTATCCACGCTCTTCCCTGCCTTCATTACAACAACGTTGTCGAACTTGTCAAGGGCTTCCTCCACCATCGGATTGTCCTTGGCGGAAGGCACTATAGCGAGGCATTGGTCGCCCAGAGTGAGCGGGATGCGGGCGACTGCGGCACCGCCGCAGAATGATGGGATCCCGGGGATTATCTCGGTCTCATATCCTTTCCCGCGCACGTACTGCTCCAGATACATGAAGGTGCTGTAAATAGAGACGTCGCCCAAAGTTATCAGAGACACGTCTTTGCCCTGATCCAAATACTCTATGACCCTGTCCCCTGCGACCTTCCCGAACTCCCAATAGTCGCCGTTGTTGCCGGTCATCCCGAATAAGAGATCGATGACCTCGACCTTGGAAAGATCGACGACCGGCTCTATGATCTTGAATGCGGTGCTGTCCTCGCCCACTTTTTTCACAGGTTTGGCCAGGATGGGGGAGGATTCGATAACCCTCTTGGCCTTGAGGGTGAGCAGCTCCGGGTCTCCGGGGCCGACTCCGATCCCGTACAGCTTCCCTTTGCTCATATTACACCGTCCATGCGGCCTTTCTCGCGGTATCCGCGCGGGGTGATCATCAATCCGTCGCGAATGTACGTGTTGCTGTTCCCTATGATAACGATGGAGAACATGTCCACGTCGGCCTCGCCTATCTTCCCGAGAGTTGTGATCTGCTTCTGCTCCCCTTCCCTTCCAGCGTTCCTGACGACGCCCACGGGGGTATCTGGAGAGCGGTATTTCATGAGGATTTCAGCCGCTCTTTCGAGATAATCCGTCCTCTTCTTGCTCTTCGGGTTGTAAAGCGCGACAACAAAATCCCCTTGCCCTGCACAATCCACCCTCTTCATGATGAGGTCGATGGGAGTCATCAGATCTGACAGGCTGATGATGGCCATATCGTGCATCAGCGGAGCCCCCAGAACGGAGGCGGCTGTGGATGCAGCGGTCATCCCGGGAACGACGTCGATGTCGATGTCCGCTCCCATCTCGTCGGCCACCTCATAGATTATCCCGGCCATCCCGTATATGCCCGAGTCTCCGCTGCTCACCATCGCGATGCTCTGGCCTTTCATGGCCTCCTCGACCGCCATCTTGCAGCGCTCGACCTCTCTCATCATCCCGGTGGAGATGTATTGGGTCTCCGGCGGGAAAAACCCGCGGATCATATCGATGTATGCTGTGTATCCGATGACTTTGTCGGCTTCGCGGATGGTCCTCTCCGCGCGTATGGTCATATTCTCCAATGCTCCGGGGCCGAAACCCACGACTGAAAGCTTGCCTCTCACAGAAAATCCTCCATGCCTTTGGGGCGGGCAACTGATGGCGGCCGCTCCTTCCCGCCATCGGATATGCATCCGAACATGGCACACTCGAATGCATTAATCCTTATTATTATTGCTCGGTTGGAAGTGTAAATCAGGCATAAACTTGCATATTGATAGTGTGAACTATCCAAATACGCCCGTTTATTCTATCACTTTAGCCAGCATACGGTTTCCGGCTCCAACGTTCTATACGCGAAGGAGAATCGATCACAGGCTGGGACCGATAAGGTCTGGAAATGAAGTGAATGGGGCCCGATGGCGGGAACCTTATCTAAGGAACAAAAGTTAATCCAAGGAAGTTCCCGCAGAATACACCTAGAGGGAAAGAGTTCAGACCGGAGCCGCGCCGCACACGGCATTCCATGCGGGAGCGGGAAGGTATTTTACGGGTTCGGGGGCGCGTGCGCTACCATTAAAAGCGCGCGAGGCGTGTTGATTCCCATGTGGACATTCACATCCGAAGTTTCCGGCCGCCGGTGGGCCGCTGCGGCCGCGATCGCCCTGGTAGCGTTCGCCGCCCTGGCCGCCGTCTC